>CALDGV010000110.1 GCA_937941745.1 uncultured Prosthecobacter sp.
CGCCGCCGGTATGATCGCGACAAAATACTGTTTCATGGGCCCGAAAATGTGAATCACTACCGCCTGCGCGACCTCCAACGACATCATCGGCGAGGCCTGGCGCATCATGAAGTTCGGCGATGCCGACGTGATGATCGCTGGGGGTGCGGAATCCTCCATCCGCCCCTGCGGCCTGTCCGGCTTCGGCAACATGAAGGCCCTTTCCATGCGCAACGATGAACCTGAGCGCGCCTCCCGCCCCTGGGATGTCGGCCGCGACGGCTTCGTCATGGGTGAAGGCTCCGGCGTCGTGGTGCTCGAAGAGTATGAACATGCCAAGAAGCGCGGCGCGACCATCTACGCCGAGCTCGCGGGTTACGGCGTGACCGCCGACGCCTACCACCTCACCGCCCCGCATCCGGAAGGCATCGGTGCCGCCAAGTGCATGGACATGGCCCTCCGCCATGCCAAGATGAACGCCAATGAGGTGAGCTACGTGAATGCGCACGCCACCTCCACCCCGGTGGGCGACCTTTGCGAACTGCGCGCCATCAAGCGCACCTTCGGCGAATACGCCCAGAAAGGCCTGCTCGTCTCCGGCACCAAGTCCATGACTGGTCACCTCCTCGGTGCCGCCGGTGGTGTGGAACTCGCCGCCAGCATTCTCGCCATCCGCGACCAGATCGTGCCGCCGACCATCAACGTCGAAAACCTCGACCCTGAGGTGGACGTCGATATCGTCCCGAACGTCGCCCGCCCGGCCAAGGTGAACGCCTCGCTGAGCAACAGCTTCGGCTTCGGTGGCCACAACAGCTCCGTGCTGGTGCGCAAGATGGACTGACCGCCTTCCTCTCGGAAGAAACTCAACGGCCCGCGCTTCACCGCCCGGGCCGTTTTCTTTTTCCTCCAGGCAACGGCCTCACACGAAGTCCGTGATCGACCCGAACTCGGCATCAAACAGGCGCCGGTAGGTGCGGAATGCAAAGCGGTCGGTCATGTTCGCGATCCAGTCGCACACCAGACGTGCCCGGTGGCAGGCATCCGCTGCCGCCGCGATTTCAGCCTCCAGGCTCTCCGGCATCAGACGCAGGCCCTTGGGCTGCCGGGGTTCGATGTAGCGCTCCTGCAGCACGCCGAACAGACGCTGGAGAATGAAGTCTGCCTTGTGGTCGAGCTGCTGGAGCTGCGGGCTGCGGAAGACCAGCTCGAGCGAGATCTTCTTGTGCAAGTCGGCCCGCGCCCGCAGTTCTGGCGCGATTTGCAGTTCCATCTGGTGCCGCCGTGTGCTCGGGCTGAGGAAATTCGCCGTTGGCACAAGCTTGGTCGCCCGGATGCACTCCCCGATGAGGCGGTTCAGACGGCCTTCCACACGCTCCTGACGGATTGCCTCGCACAGAAACACCACGTGGGAGGATTGCTCAGCATCGAGCCCCTGGCGTTCCGCCCAGCGCTCCAGCTGCGTCACCGTGATGAAGCCCGCCCGGATGCCATCCGCCAGATCGTTCAGCGAATACGCCGTATCATCCGCCCAGTCCATGATCTGGCATTCGATGCTCTTGAAGCCGTTGCGCTCGCGGCCCGGCGTCAGCTCCACCGGGAAAGCCTGGCCGCCCATGGCAAAATCCAGCCACCGCTCCTGGTCATCGTAGAGGTAATGATTCGTCTTCCCAGCCGGGCGCTCCGTGAAGAGGGTTTTGTACTTCAGCACGCCGTCCAGCAGAGCGCGGGTCGGATTCATGCCTTCCCTGCCCTCGCTGAAAAGCGTCTGCGTCAGGATCCGCAGGGTCTGGGCATTGCCCTCAAAACCGCCGTAAGGCTCCATCAGCCGGTGGAGGGTTCTTTCCCCCGCATGGCCGAAGGGCGGATGGCCCAGGTCATGGCTCAGGCAGGCGCTTTCTACCAAATCGGGATCAATGAAGCAGTCCTCTTCCAGCCCCTCGCCCTGCTGGCGCAGCCAGCCGCAGATGCTCCGCCCGATCTGCGCCACCTCGATGCTGTGCGTGAGTCGTGTGCGGTAGAAATCATACTCCCCTGACAGAAAAACCTGCGTCTTGCTCTGCAGACGGCGAAACGCGCTGCTGTGGATGATGCGGTCGCGGTCGATCTGGAAAGGACTGCGGTATTCCCCCTCAAAAGCCCGGCGTGGCGCGAGCGTGTCAGTATCAAAGGAGTTGTAAAAGCGGTTGGCAGCCATCGGGAGCCCGATGCTAGGCCGTGCCCCTGAAGTGGCAAGATCCATGACGCGGCATCTTCAGCGCTGCTCGGCGCGAATGAGGTCGGTGATCCATTTGCCGCAGGTATGGGGCTGGAAGGTGCGCATTTTTTCCAGCAGGCCCTGGGGGCTGGTGTCGGTGAGGAGGCTGGCACGGTGCTCGGGCTTCAGGAGACCGGTGGCGGTCATGTGATCGAGGTAGGTCAGGAGGTGGTCAAAGAAGCCGTTCACGTTGAGGAGGCCGACAGGCTTGGTGTGGAAGCCGAGTTGAAGCCAGGTGAGGGTTTCGAAGAGCTCATCGAGGGTGCCAAAGCCACCGGGAAGGGCGATGAAGCCTTCGCTGAGATCGACCATGAGCTGCTTCCGCTCATGCATGGAACGGGTGACGTGAAGCTGGGTGCAGCCTTGGTGGCCGAGCTCCTTGGCCAGGAGGGATTCGGGGATGACACCGATGACTTCACCTCCGGAGGCAAGGGCGGCATCGGCGACGACGCCCATGAGGCCGACATTTCCACCGCCATAGACGATGCCGATGCCCTGGGAGACGAGGTGCCGGGCAAGACCGGCGGCGGCGGTTGGAAAGTCTGGATCGAGCCCGCGGCTGGATCCGCAGTAGATGGCGATGCGGCGCATGACGGCTTCCTGCGCCAAGGCACCGGCGGCTGCAAGGGCGCAGTGTTTTGAGCAGCCCGCCCTTGCCGTCCGCCGTAACCCCGCTACCTACCGAATCCCGAACCCAACGATACCCATGGCCCACACCCTCCCCGCCCTCCCCTACGACAAGGCAGCCCTCGAGCCTCATATCGACGCCACGACGATGGAGATCCATCATGGCCGTCATCACAACGCTTATGTGACGAACCTGAACAACGCCCTGGCCGGCAACGCCGAGCTGGAGGCGAAGTCCATCGAGGACCTGTGCAAGAACATCAACAGCGTGCCAGAAGGCATCCGCGCGGCGGTGCGCAACAACGGCGGCGGGCACTACAACCACACGCTGTTCTGGAACATCATGGGCCCGAATGCCGGTGGTGCGCCGACCGGTGAGCTGGCAGACGCCATCAACGCGGCCTTCGGTAGCTTTGACGCCTTCAAGGAAGCCTTCGCCAAGGCGGGTGCGACCCGTTTCGGCTCCGGCTGGGCCTGGCTGGTGGTGAAGGACGGCAAGCTGGCCGTGACCTCGACGCCGAACCAGGACAATCCACTCATGGATGGCAGCGGCACGCCGATCCTGGGCTGCGATGTCTGGGAGCACGCCTACTACCTGAAGTATCAGAACAAGCGTCCGGACTACATCGCCGCCTGGTGGAATGTGGTGAACTGGAACGCGGTGGCTGAGCTGTTCGCCAAAGCGAAGTAATCCCCTCTTCTGTTGAAGGCCGCTGCCTGCGCTTATCGCCAGTCAGCGGCCTTTTGCTGTCTTGGGAGGTATTTTTTCAGATGACGGGTGCAGGAACCGCCCGCAACAAAGGGGGTCCATTCCTTTCTTCCAGCATGACCGAGGATTATCTCCAGCGCTTTGGCGGGATCGCCCGCCTCTACGGCCAGGCGGCCCTGCCGCGCTTCTGTGCGGCCCATGTGGCGGTGATCGGCGTGGGCGGAGTGGGCTCCTGGGTGGTGGAGGCACTGGCGCGCAGCGGGGTGGGCAGGCTGACGCTGATCGACATGGATGATGTGTGCATCACGAACACAAACCGCCAGCTCCCGGCGCTGAAGGACACCGTGGGCAGGCCGAAGGTGGCGGTGCTGGCGGAGCGCGTGGCGCAGATCGCCCCGGAATGCGTGTGCACGGCGGTGCCGGAATTTTTCCTGGAGCCAAATGCAGACCTGCTGCTGGCGCCAGGCTTTGACCTGATCGTGGATGCGGTGGATGCGACGAACATCAAGGCACTGATCATCGCCCGGGCGAGGGCGCTGAAGGTGCCGGTGGTGGTTTCAGGCAGCGCGGGCGGCCGGCGGGACCCGACGCAGGTGAAGGTGGCCGACCTGGGCCAGGCCGGTGCGGATCCGCTACTGCAGCAGGTGCGCCGCCGGCTGCGTGAGGCGCATGACTTCCCCAAAAG
>CALDGV010000111.1 GCA_937941745.1 uncultured Prosthecobacter sp.
GTGAGGTCCCGGCATGCGCGGAAATCCGGCGGGCGCGAGCAGATGTCCTCCCGGCATGGCCGGAAACCCGGCCGACCTGAGGCGGGTGCCCGGCCGATGTGAGCGCAAACCCGGCGGACACGGGCGCGTGACCTCCGGATATGGCCGGAAACCCAGCGGGCATGGGCGCATGCCCTCCCGGCATGGCCGGAAATCCGGCGGACCTGAGGCGCGTGCCCGGCCGATGTGAGCGCAAACCCGGCGGACACGGACGCGTGACCTGCCGACATGGCCGGAAGCCCAGCGAACCTGAGCGCGCGCCCTGCCGACATGGGCGCGAATCCGGCGAACATCTGCCCATGCCAGGAGGATTTGGGCAGATGCCGGTGGGAAATTCTCAAGAGCCAGCTTGCTCTTGAGATTTCCAGGCTGTCTGAGGCCTTTTCTCTCATGAGGAGCGCTTTGTTGAGAATCCAGCAGGAGCCTGGGCAGGCGTGTGCGGGTGTGCAGAAAAAGGCCATCCCCCTTCAGCGAGGGGGATGGCCGGAGTTGGGCTGATGCTGGAGGGCGGGCTTAGTTGCTGCCGACCATGAAGAGCATGGTGTCGCCCTTGCGCCAGACTTTGAGGAGGACGGTCTTCTTGCTCTCCTTGGCCATTTCCCGGGCTTCACCGACGGCGCGCACGGCCTTGCGGTTGACCTGGGTGATCACATCCCCCTCCTCGACGCCCATGGCGGCGGCGCGGCTCTGGGGATCGATCTGGGTGATGACGACGCCAGTGATGTCTGCCGGCACTTCGTAGCGCTCGCGGGTGCCGGGGGTGAGGTTCTGGATGGTGACGCCGGGCAGGATTTCGCCGATGCTGGCGCTGCCTGCGGCGGGGCCGGAGGCGGCGCTGTCGTCCTCGCTGGCCTCGGCACCCGCCATGATTTCTGGCGTGAGCTTGGCGAGCTTGGCGGTGACGGTCATGGCCTTGCCCTCGCGCAGGATGTCGAGCTGGATTTCCGAGCCGGGCTTGTAGCTGGAGACGACGACGGGGAGCTTGGAGGCGCTTTCGATCTTCTGACCCGAGACGGAGAGGATCACATCACCGACCTGCAGGCCCGCCTTGGCGGCAGGGGAGTTCTTTTTGACGGTGCGGATGATCGCGCCGCTCTCGCTGTCGAGGTTCCAGAGCTTGGCGGTCTCGGCGTCGATGTCCTGGGGCAGGATGCCGAGGTAGCCGCGGGCGACTTCGCCGTCGTCGGTGAGGTCTTCCGCGATGCGCAGGGCCAGGTTGATGGGGATGGAGAAGCCGATGCCAGCGTTCATGCCGGAGCGGGAGTAGATGGCGGTGTTGATGCCGATGACGCGGCCGAGGGCATCGACCAGCGGGCCGCCGGAATTGCCGGGATTGATGGCGGCATCGGTCTGGATGAAGTCCTCATAGCCCTGCATGTCGCGGCGGCCGATGATGCCCATGCCGCTGCGGCCGAGGGCGCTGACGATGCCCTGGGTGACGGAGCGGCTGAGCTCCATGGGAGCGCCGAGCGCCAGGACGACATCCCCGACGCGGAGCTTGGAGCTGTCTGCCAGGGTGGCGGCTGGCAGGCCGGTGGCATCAATCTTGATGAGGGCCACATCCGTCTGCGGATCGGCGCCGACAATCTTGGCGACGTAGCGCTTCGTGCTGCCGCCGGCGGTGACAATGATCTCGATCTTGTCGGCTTCACCGACGACGTGGTTGTTGGTGAGGATGAAGCCATCGGTGGAGATGATGACGCCGGAGCCGACGCCATTGGGCAGGAGCTCAGGCTCTTCCGGCTGCTCCTGGCGGGGCTGGCCGCGGCGGCCGCGGGGTCCCTGGCGGGGCTGCTCCTGTTCCTGCTGCTGGCGGAACCATTCCTCAAAGTATTCGCGCAGCATGGGCGGCAGGCGGTCGAAGTCGGGCATGCCGTTCTCCGTCATGCCAGCATGGCCTGCCTTGTCGCCATAGGAGAAGACGGTGACGACGCTGGGCAGGATCTTGTCCACGACGCCGGCGTAGCTCATCTGAAGCTGGCCTCCGGCAGGCAGGGGCGAGGCATCCTTCTGCAGCCGGGTGTGAAATTCCTCAGCGCTGAGCTGGACGGCAGGAGTTTTGACATCCGCCTGAAGCCAGGAACTGCCGAGCAGGCTGAGCGTGGCACAGGCGAGGGTGAGACGATGGGGTTTTTTCATGGTCGGTTAAGGGGGGAATGCGAATCAAACGCACGCGGCTATGACGGGAATGTTCAGGCAGTGTTGAAAACTATTCCACACACAAAAACGGCTGTCGGCGGCGTTTCTGGCAGCCTTTTTGGGCCGGAAATGAGGCGGGCAGGAGGGGGCCAAAGCGGCCTGCTCACAGGCGGTCCTTGATCTTGATCACGAGCGGCCGGTGGTCGCTGGCCTTGTCGAAATCGCGCTCATGATGGATGCGGCAGGCATTGAACTGGATGTAGGGCCGGAGGGCGCGGCTGGCGAAGGCGTAGTCGAGCCGGGAATAGGTGTCGGCGGCATCCCAGAAGTGCGTCCAGACCTGGCCGTTTGTGTCGCGCAGGAGGATGTCCGTCATGTGGTCGGGCGCGGAGCGGCTGCCGGTGATGGCGCTGATGGCGGGCTCGTTGCGATGCTCATTGAAGTCGCCATAGCAGAGGACGCGGGCCAGGGAGTCTTGAGCGAGGACTTTTTCGATGTGGTTGCGCAGGAGGTGGGCCTCGTTGCGCCGCATGAGGGCCTGATCAGCCTCCTCCACCTCACGCATGGACTTCAAATGCACGCCGAGGAAACGCACCTTCAGCTCCGGATGAAGCTCGACCGTGGCATCCAGGATGCCGCGCTGAAAGGGCAGCTCCTGCTCTCCGATCCGGTAGGTGAGGCTGCGCTGCGAGTCCCGGGCCACGATGGGAAAGCGGGACAGCAGGGCGAGGGCACGCGTGGGATCGCCGCCATGGGCGCGCTCGACATGCGGAAGGTCCACGCCCGCCTTCTTCAGCCGCTTCTGGAGGTCAGCGACATCGTCGTCAGTGCCGATCTCGCAGACCCCGAGGATGTCCGGGCGGATCTTGGCGAGGATTTCGACGACGCGCTGCTTTTCCGGCTCGGGCTTGCCGACCTCCGGCCGCAGCCTGCCGTTGAGGTAGCGCTCCATCTTCAGCCAGTTGCGCAGGTTGTAGGCGCAGAAGGTGTGATCCGCTGCCTGCAGGCAGCACGAAACCCACAAAAAGGCGGGCAAAAATGCCCGCCTGAGAGTTCCCGTGAAGTTCATCCTGGGAAGATGGGATTGAAGGTCAGACGTCCTGGGACGAGCCCACGGGCTGACGCTTCTCCACCGTCTGCGGGATGGTGGGGCGCTCGACCTCATCCTGGGCGGAATGAAGCTCACGCTCGAATTCATCACGGGCCTTTTTGAATTCACCCATGCTCTTGCCGAGGCTGCGGGCGAAGGTGGGGAGTTTCTTGGCGCCAAACAGGATCAGAACGAGGATGGCGATGATGACAAGCTCAGGGGTGCCGAGCGGGCCGATACCGGCGAGAATGTGAGGGATGTTCATGGGGTTTGAAGATGGGTAGGTTGCTCAGAGAACGTTGCAAGCGGGGCTTTTCATAGCGTGAAGTGGCGGGCAGCGGGCGGCTGGAGGCCGGTCTGCCGCGGAGCTCACGAACCGGAGCCGCTGTAGCGCAGAAGCCATTCGCCGCCCTTGTCATCCATGGCTGCGGCCAGAAATTCATCAATCTTGGGCAGGGCGATCGCGGGGTGCCTGGCCAGCAGCTCCCGGTAGATCCGGGCGAACTGGCGGGCGCCGGAGTTCAGGCAGCTGCGCACATCGCCACCAGCCAGGGCGGACTTGGCGGAGCCGAGCATGAAGGCGCTGAGCAGGGTCTGCTCCGTGCCGGGAACGACCTTCTGGCAGTGCTCCAGCCACTCCTGCACAGGATGCTCCGGGATGCTGATGGGGAGGTCGCTGGTGCCTTTGAGGTAGGCCAGCACGGCGGCGGTGGCCTGCACGCTCTCCTCGGACAGGGGGTTCTCCATGTAGCGGTCGATCATCCGGGCCACGCCGCGGCGCAGCGGCGGATCCTTGATGACCTTGGTGACGAGCTGCGCGAAGGCCTGGAGGCCCTTGCTGCCATCGTCATCCGGCGTCACCGGCCGCATCTGGCGGATGGTGATCAGCCAGCCGTCGAGGAAGGTCACTCCCGTCCACTGCACGATGCGCGCCTGCTCCACGCCATCCTGGGTCTGGGCGGTGCGGGTCATCTCGCAGGCACGGGCGGCGAGCGGCAGGGACTCCTTTTCCCAAAGATCAATGCCGCCCACGCCGACCTCGCCGATGACGAGCTCCTTGTAGCGGCCTTCCTTGCTCATTGCCTCCAGGTCCTTGAGCACGTTGTCCATTTCCTGAAGGATCAGGCGCTGCTTTTCCTCCATGGTGATGTCCTTGGTGCCGGCGGGGAAAAAGAAAATGTCGCCCCGGGAGCGCTCTTCGAGGCTTTCATAGCGGATGAAGCGGCCGCCGCCCTCACGGTAACGGAACTCACCGGCCAGGCGATGAGTGCCAAGGATGACAGGGAAGCTCAAGCCGGTCTCCGCATGCTTCCAGGGCCTGCCATCGGGATCCGGAGGCAGCCAGCTGCCGGGAGGCTCGGCGGCAAAAGCCGGAGAGAACAGGGCCAGAAGGAGCAGGAAAAGGAGTTTCGGAGACATGGCTGAAGGCATTTGACCACCCGTGGCGCGGAGTGCTCGTCCGGGCAAGTCCGCACGGAAGGATGGAAATCCGCCCTTTCGATGGTTGCAACCGTAGCTATCTGGCCCAATCTGCCCGCCCCCAACGCCCCCCATGAGTGCCACGCTGCCTTTCCGCGCGAATCAAGACCTGCTCGAATCCAAATACCAAGCCTGGAGTCAAGACCCCGCGTCCGTCGATGCCGGATGGGCTTCCTTCTTTGAAGGCTTTGAACTCGGCATGGCCGAACTGGCCAAGCGCAAGGCCGCCTCTGGCGGTGCCGCGCCTGCCGGTGATGCCACGCTCTCCGAAGCCACGCTGAACTTCCGCATGCGCGTGACGAACGCGCTGCTCACCTTCCGCTCCCTGGGCCACCGTGAATCGCATCTGGACCCGCTGACCTCATCCGGCCCCTCGGCTCCCGAACTCAGCCTGGAGGCACTCGGCTTCACCGAGGCTGACCTCGACCGCGAGGTGCAGACGCACATGTTCCGCGGCGGCCAGGCCATGAAGCTGCGCGACTTCCTCGCCGAACTCCGCCGCATCTACTGCGGCAAGAGCGGCTTCGAGTTCATGCACATCCACACGCCGGAAGTCCGCAACTGGCTGATGGAGCGCATTGAGAACCGCACCTTTGAACCCACGCCGGACAAGGACTCCCAGGTGGACGCCCTGCGCTGGCTGCTGGAGGCCGAGACCTTCGAGCGCTTCCTGCACCGCCGCTTTGTCGGGCAGAAGCGCTTCTCCGTGGAAGGTGGCGAATCCATGCTCGTGGCGCTGGAAACCATCCTGGAAAACCTGCCTAAGCAGGGCGGCAAGGAGATCGTGATGGGCATGGCCCACCGCGGCCGCCTGAGCGTGCTGGCGAACTTCCTGCGCAAGCCGCTGGAGATGCTCTTCTACGAGTTCAGCGAGAATTATGTGCCGGACACCGTCGGTGGCGATGGCGACGTGAAGTATCACCTTGGCTTCGAGACCGTGCGCGAAACTCGCAGCGGCGGCAAGGTGGGCATCATGCTGGCCCCGAACCCGAGCCATCTGGAGGCGGTAGATCCTGTCGTCGAAGGCATGACCCGTGCCCGCCAGCGCTTCCTGGGCGACACGGCTGAGCGCAAGCAGGTGCTGCCGATCCTGATCCACGGTGACGCCGCGGTCGCCGGCCAGGGCATCGTGGCGGAAGTCCTGAACCTTTCCCAGCTTCCCGGCTACAGCACCGGTGGCACCATCCACATTGTGGTGAACAACCAGATCGGCTTCACCACCCTGCCCGCCGATGCCCGCTCCACCACCTACTGCACGGACGTGGCCAAGCTCATCGACGCTCCGGTGATTCATGTGAACGGCGACCGTCCGCTGGAAGTGGCCGCCGCCGCCCGCCTGGCCCTGGATTTCCGCCAGAAGTTCGGCCGCGATGTCTTCATCGACATCCTCTGCTACCGCCGTTACGGCCACAACGAGACTGACGAGCCTGCATTCACCCAGCCCAACATGGCGCGCACCATCGCGGCGCACCCTTCCACCGCCACGCTGTTCCGTCAGGAGCTGCTGCAAAACGGCGTGCTGGATGAAGCCGGGGCCAACGCCCTGCACAAAGAGCTCGAGGACGAGCTCGAACAGGGCGTGAACGACCTCGCGAACAAGGAAGGCAAGAACGGCGGCAATCCTTTTGAAGGTTCCACCGCACAGCCTCAGGCCGCCTACGATTACAACGTCATCGAGACCGGCGTCGAACGCGACCGCCTGACCAAGATCGGCAAGAAGCTGCTCGAAGCACCTGAGGGCTTCCATCTGCATCCCACCATCGCGAAACGCTTCCTCGCCGCCCGCGGCAAGGCCATCGAGAGCGGTGAAGGCGTGGACTGGGCCACCGCCGAGGCCCTGGCCTTCGGCTCCCTGCTCACGGACGGCAATGGCGTGCGCCTTTCCGGCCAGGACGTGCGACGCGGCACCTTCAGCCACCGCCACTGCGTGTTTTACGACACCGAAACGCGCGAGCGTCACATCCCGCTCAACAACCTCGAAGAGAAGCAGGGCCGCTTCTGCGTTTACAACTCCCTGCTTTCCGAGGCGGCGGTGCTTGGCTTTGACTACGGCTACTCCCTCCTGGCTCCGAACATGCTCATCTGCTGGGAAGCCCAGTTTGGTGACTTCGTGAACGGTGCCCAGGTCATCATCGACCAGTTCATCGCCTCTGCGGAGAGCAAATGGCAGCGCCCCAGCCACGTCACGCTCCTCCTGCCGCACGGCTACGAAGGCCAGGGACCCGAGCACTCCAGCGCCCGTCTCGAGCGCTTCCTGCAGCTCTGCGCAGGCGGCAACATGCAGGTCTGCAACTTCACCACCCCGGCCCAGTACTTCCACGCGCTGCGCCGCCAGGTGAAGCGCAGCACGCGCAAGCCCCTCGTCGTCATGACGCCGAAGAGCCTCCTGCGCCATCCGCGCTGCGTTTCGAAGCTGGATGACATGGCTGACGGCACCCACTTCAAGGAAGTGCTGGACGATGAACTGCTCACCATCAGCCCCGAACGCGTCACGCGCCTCATCTTCTGCAGCGGCAAGGTGTACTACGACCTCCTCGACTTCCGCGAGAAGAACAAGATCAAGAACGCCGCCATCATCCGCGTGGAGCAGCTCTACCCGCTGAACTACGAGATGCTCAAGGGCATCGTGGCCAAGTATCCGCGCGCCCAGAAGAAGTGGATCTGGTGCCAGGAGGAGCCCCGCAACATGGGCGCCTTCTACTACATCCGCCCGCGCCTCGAAGAACTGAGCAACCACAAGCTCCGCTATGCCGGCCGCGAGCGCTCCAGCAGCCCCGCCGCAGGCTCCAAGGCCATCCACGTCCTCGAGCAGGAGAAGCTCGTCGAAGACGCCTTCAGCGTTTGATGCGCCCTCCGCCCACAAGCCTCCCTTCCATCCTGCCCTTCCTTCATTCCCTGCACCCAGAAGCCCTCCCCCACGATCATGGCTGACATCAAAATCCCCGCACTCGGCGAATCCGTCGCCGGAGGTCAAATCTCCAAGTGGCACTTCAAAGTCGGCGACGCCGTCAAGGTCGGCGACGTGCTCCTGACCCTGGAGACCGACAAGGTCGCCGCCGAGGTCACCTCGGAATTCAACGGCGTGCTCGCAAGCATCGCTTCCGGTGAAGGCGAAGACGTCGTCATTGGCGCCGTCGTCGGCCAGATCACGGAAGGTGCCGCCGCGGCAGC
>CALDGV010000112.1 GCA_937941745.1 uncultured Prosthecobacter sp.
GCAAGTGACAGGATCAGGCATTCCGGCGGGAACGGTGATTGCTTCCATCAGTGGCTCCAGTGTGACGCTCACGAATGCCGCAACTGCCACCAGCGCTGCCGTGACGCTGAACGTGAACCGCTTTGTGGGTGATGCCGATGGCAACAACGCCAATGCTCCCGCCAATCAGACTCTGGCGAACATGCCGACGACGGTGGGCTTGGTACCTGGGATGCCTGTGCGGGGCATCAATAACGTCACTTCGGTCGTCATCACCAACGGCGGCAGTAACTACTCTTCTGCACCAACGGTCTCCATCAGTGGTGGTGGCGGTTCTGGCGCGACGGCTACGGCCACGGTTTCTGGTGGTCAGGTGACTGCCGTGACCATTACAGCATCCGGTAGCGGCTACACGGGCGAACCGACCATCAGCTTCAGTGGTGGTGGTGGTTCTGGTGCGGCCGCTCGCGTGATCGTTCCCGCCTCGGTGATTCCTGCCGGAGCCTACATCACAGGAGTCACAGCGGATTCCATCACGCTTTCTGTCCGCTTGTCAGCGACAGCTCCAGGCATCGCCATCGTGGGCGGGCCGACCTCGGAGCTGATTGTTCATCAGTATGGCCAGGGCATTCTTGAGATCGGTGCCACTCTGACTGGCAACGGCTCTCTGACCATTTCCGGACCTTCCTCGACGAACCCGTCGGAGTTCAACACCACGGGCACAGTCCGTTTGACAGGTGTGAATGACTTCCAGGGACGTCTTTTCCTCAACGGAGCCGTTCTTGAGGTGGACAACGTCAATGCGCTGGGCGCCACGCCTGCGTCTGTGGTCAACAACCAGATCACCATGAACGGTGGCACGCTTCGTTGGACGGGGGGTATCACATCCCTGGGCAACCGCGGCCTGACTTTGCAAGGCAGCGGTGGTGTTCTTGAAGTGGCCCGCACGGATGGCAATCTGATCATTGGTTCAGGAACCTCCGGTTCACAGGCTCAGGTGGTTTCTGAGGATGTCTTCCGTGGTGACTTGGTGAAGACAGGACCAGGAACGCTCACTTTCATGGGAAGCGGCACTGGCCACAATGGCAGCTTCCAGGGCCTTCTCGACATCCGGCAGGGTTCCCTGGTCCTTGTCCAGGACACAGGGGCTGCCAACGTCGGCACCACATCAATCCTTGGCACCAACCGCTCCTGGGCTGATGGCACTATCTTCCGCCAGGGAACCAATGTGCAGTTCTTCCTCGGTAACGGCGATAACGGCGGCAACTGGAACCTTGAAGAATTCATGACCTTCGAAGGTGGAAACACCTTCACCTACAGCGGCCTGATTGATGTGGCTGCGAACCTTTCTGGTTCGCTTAGCGGTCAGAGCAACCTCGGAAACCGTCGTCCCCTGAACATCAACGGAGTGACGAAGATCGACGGAACCGTCACTTTTGACATCGGTGCCACCAGCACGATCAATGCGCTGCCTACGGTGAATGAAGGCAACATGAGCGTGGTCAGGCTGGCCAATACTGCAGGCTACATCACGGGAGCTGGTGACATCGTGAAGGATGGTCTTGGGCAGCTCGAATTCCGTGGTAACAGCCCGGAATGGAAGGGCAACCTGGTGATCCGCCAGGGTACCGTCTATGCATCGAACCAGGCGGATGTCCTGGGCACAGGATACCAGTCTGGCAAGACCATCACCCTGGGTGATTCAGACCGTGGCGGCATTGCGCAGCTGATGTTGAACAACCCAGATGGAGTTCAGAACTGGGTGCTCGACATCAACCACAACATCAACGTCACCCACAACCCGGCACAGACAAAGAGGCTCGGGGTGGACAACACTTCCAACGGTGGCCGCCTGTCTTACAATGGAGACATCACCCTGAACGACAGCCTGATCCTGCTGGTGCAGGATGGAGGTATTTCGACCGGAGGTGAACAGTCGTACCTGAACTTCAACGGTCGCTTCAAAGATGGCCTCACCAACAGTGGCAACCTGACGATCCAAGTCAGTGATTCCAGTGGACCTGGTGCTGGCGGAGCCAATGACAACGTGAACGGACGCATGACGGCTTACACAGTGTTCCGTGGTGACAACAGCCTATGGACTGGTGATGTCACCATCGGTGCCAATGTCTCCAACGACTACGACAAGACGGCAGTCCTGCGTTTTGAGAACAATCTGGCTCTGGGTGCCCTGAACGACGTGACCATGGGCTTCAATTCCATCCTGCAGGCAGGTGGCAGCTCGGTCACCATTGGCGGACTGACGACGAACGGCGGAAACGGTGCCTTCTACGGTGAAGTGGGCACGCTCTTTGGCAGCACGAACGGCAGTTCTGAGATTGTCGAAAACGCTGCGGCCACACCGGGTACGCTGACGATCAGCCAGACCACGCCTGCCACGTTTGAGGCGCTTTGGGACGCCAAATTCCGCGATGGTGTCATGAACAGTCAGTTCTTTGCACCGGGCACCAATTCTCACCTGCCTTCTGCCGCGCTGAATCTGGTCAAAGCTGGATCGGGCTGGGGCACGCTCTCACTCGACAATGATTACACGGGAACAACCACCGTGAATGGTGGCATCCTCCAGGTCGGACGCGGTGGCATAGGTGACACCGGGGCCGTCAATGCCCTCGGCACGACCGTGAACAGTGGAGCCACGATCGCCGGCACAGGCTGGGTGATGGGTGGTGGTGCCTTGCGGGCACTGACTCTCAATACTGGTGCCACGATTTCTCCAGGAGATCTGGCCGGTCGCGAGATTGGTACCTTGAACATCAGCGGGAATGCGATCTTCCGGACAGGCACCGAGGCGCTGATGCAGGTGCGTCTGCCCACTTATAATGCGCCAGGCTCGGTGGATGCCACGGACGCCAACTATGCCTCATGGATTGCAAGCCTTGGGTCTAGTGAGTTCTCCAATGCCCTGCGTGACCTTGTCACCACCCAGCAGCACGACATGATCAATGTGCATAGCGTGAGCGGTGCTGGTACTCTTGAGATCCAAGGCGGAGCCAGGATCACCCTGATCAATGAAGGGTACACACCCAAGGCGGGTGACATTTTCCACCTCTTCAAGACTGGCTCGAATGGAGTGAACGGCCTTCTGGGGAACATCAATGTCGGCTCCTCCTTCATCCGCACCGGGGCAGAGACCGGCACCGATCTGACGCTCTTCGAACTGGGTGGCAATTTCCGCTGGGACACCAGCCTGCTCAATACTCTCGGCGTGCTGGTCGTGGTGACACAGAACGGCTCTTCCAGCGGCCAGGCCCCTTCGATCATTCAAGGCCCAACCCGTGCCCCTGCTACAGGAACCATCGAGCCGGACACGACATTCACGATCACCGCCAAGGCTGATGCGCTCACGGCGCAGCCGATTTCGTTCACGCTGATCAAGGATGGCAGCCCAGTTGCTGAGGAATACATCCAGTCAGTGGTTCTCAATCCAGCAAATGGCGTTCCTGCTCCTGGCGGCAGCGGGGTGACGGCGACCTTTACTGTGGTCGCAAACACCAACACTGATGGAAACTTTGCCGTGCGTGCACAAAACGCCTTTGGCTCCAGCACTTCCGGCACGGTGTATGTAGATGTGAACGACACGCCAGTGATTGCGGCTGGTGGTCACCCAGCTTCGATCTCTCGGAACCCAAGCAGCCCTGGAACTCCGGTCGAGGCGAGCTTTACCGCCCGTGTTTCCGGCCCTGGCCCTTACACGGCGCTTTGGTTCAAGCTTCCAGACACCTCGAATCCGATCTTTGTTGAGGAAGCTGCTGCCGTGCCCGCCGTCTCTAACCAGTTCACTTCCGCGTTCATCATCAACGAAGTGTCTGAAGCTGATCAGGGAAGCTACGTCTGCAGGTTTGTTTCCACGGTGAATCCTTTGCTGAATGTCACCAGCAACGCAGCGGTGCTGACCGTCAGAGACCCGATTTCCAGTGTTGTCGCCACCCGCACCCGCGATCCTGGCCCGACCTATCAGGGAGAAACGGTGACCTATTCCGTCACGCATGCAGGTGACGGCACGGCCTCCTATCAATGGTTCCGTGGCAGTGATCCCCTTGTGAATGGTCCGACCATTTCGGGCGCAACTTCAGCCACCATGAATGTGGTCAATGCAGCGATTCTGGCTGCTCCAGAGACCTATTTCTGCCGGGTGACCAACGAAGTGAACAGCGCGGACAGCAACGTACTGACGGTGCCAGTTCTCAATCCTGTGCCCCGGTTGAATCCTGATGCTCCGAGTACGGTCGCCAGCAAGACGATCCTTGCAGGTGAAACCTTCAACATGACAGTCAATGCCATTGGCCGCCCAAATCTGTCATATGTCTGGAGGAGGAATGGGACGGTGATTCCTGGAGCCAGCACGGCCAGCTACAGCATCAATCCTATCACCGTTGCTCAAGGCGGCAGCTACAGCGTTGATGTGTCCAACAGCACCACCACACGGCTTACGGTGCCGACGGCTCCGAACTTTGCGGAGGTTGTGGTCGTTGATAACACCACCCGTGTGGTGCCGGTGCTCGGGCCAGTGGGGACAAAGCCAGGCGCGACCTTCTCCCTGACAGCCAACGTGGGACGTGGACCCAAGACCGTGGTGAGCTACAAATGGTTCAAGCGCACTTTCCAGACGGTGATCGTTGATCCCGATCCTGAGGTCGAAGGTGACGAAGAAACGATTGTTGAGCCTGTGGACACCGAGCTGATGAACGGTGGTCGTATTTCTGGAGCCACCAGCACGGGAACAGCCACCTCGGTTCTGAAAATCACCGGAGCTACCATGGCAGATGATGGATTTTATGTCTGCGAAGTCTCGGGCCCCGACAACGAAAAGGTCAGAGGATGCCTGCACGACGTCCGCATCTACAATGGTGCGCCGCTCAACAATACGCCAACGCCGCTGAAGCCTGGCATCATGGGTGGCTTCTACTCCGAAGCCGTGGTGGTGAATATGGAGACTCTTGACGCGACGCCGACTCCCCTGACTGAAGAAGAACGGCGCGCCCGGGCCCCTGTTTCCTTCGCCGCTGCCAAGCTGCCTCCTGGTCTGTTTATCGACAAGGCCACGGGTGTGATCAGTGGTGTGCCCACAAAAGCGGGCGATTACCAGGTCGAGACCACCGCGGTGAATGCTGCCGGCACTTCCAACAAACGCATCTCGTTGATCAAGATCTACCCGCTGCCTGTGGGGCTGGCTGGATCCTATGCAGGCCCTGTGGCACGCAGTCAGAGCCTGAACGGCAATCTGGGTGGCCGCTTTGAAATGACGGTGGCCAACACTGGCGTGATGAGCGGCAAGCTCTTCCTTGGTAGTCTGGCATCCAAATCCTTCGCTGGCCGCTTCATCATCAATCAGAACCCTGGGGATGGCACTGTCATAGGTTCACCCACAGCCACGGCTGTCATACCTGCCACCAAGACTGAGCCGGCATATACCATCAGTTTCACGGTCGATATCACGGCTGGGGCCACCTCCGCTCCTCCTAGGGTGCTTCTGACAGATGCCACGATCTCCAATGGCACCAGCAGTGTGGCATTCGCCGCATGGCGCAACAACTGGGGCACCAAGGCGGTGGCTAACACTACAGCGGTGCCTAGTTCCTATGTGGGCCTTTACAATGTTGCCATGATGCTTCCTGCTGGACCTCTTGTGCCGTCCAAAGCTGTGCCTCAAGGTGCTGGTTATGCCGCCATCACGGTGGCTCCTGCGGGAACCTACGCCGTTGCTGGTCGCACGCCTGATGGAGAGACGATGACGAGCAGTTCGTTTGTCGGTCCAGACGGTCAGCTTTTTGTCTTCCAGACGCTCTACCGCACGGCCACCAAGGGCTCCATCCTCAGTGATGATGCAAGCACGCCGACAATCGAACAGCTGCAGATGCACAACAGGGGGGATGCCGATGCATACAAC
>CALDGV010000113.1 GCA_937941745.1 uncultured Prosthecobacter sp.
CGATGGAATAAGCCGGGCGCTTCTCGCTGACGCGGGCGGGATCGGCTTCAAAGCACTTGTCGTCGAGCCAGCGCTGATACCAGCGGGCTTCGACCTCGGCTGGCGTGTAGGTTTTGTCGAGTTCGGGCATGGGGGCGCGAAAGATGGGGTGAAATCGCCCGCGGGCAAGGGGCTTGCAGCCTCCTTTGCGCCTTCATCGGCCCTCACTCCATTCCCAGAACCTTCCAGAGGAAGGCCCATTCGTCGGCGGTTTCCTCGATGACCTTGGTCAAAGCCGTACCTGCACCATGACCGGCGCTGGTTTCGATGCGGATCAGCACCGGCGGGGCACTCTGGTCCTTCGACTGGCACTCCTGCAGCCTCGCGGCGAACTTGAAACTGTGCGCGGGGACGACACGGTCGTCGTGATCAGCCGTGGTGACGAGGGTGGCGGGATAGGTTGTACCGGGTTTCAGGTTGTGCAGCGGGGAGTAGGCATGGATGGCCTTGAACTCCTCAGCGTTCTCGCTGCTGCCGTAGTCGCTCTTCCAGGCCCAGCCAATGGTGAATTTGTGGAAGCGCAGCATGTCCATGACGCCGACGGCGGGCAGCGCGGCTCCGTAGAGTTCAGGACGCTGGGTCATGCAGGCTCCGACGAGCAGGCCGCCATTGCTGCCGCCCATGATGGCGAGCTTTTTCGGCGAGGTGTAGCCTTCCTTTTGCAGCCACTCGGCACAGGCGATGAAGTCATCGAAGACGTTCTGCTTCCGTAGCTTCGTCCCGGCGAGATGCCACTCGGCTCCGTATTCGCCACCGCCGCGCAGATTCGCCAGCGCATACACGCCGCCGAGCTCCAGCCAGATGGCGCGACCGATGGAAAAGTTCGGCGTGAGGCTGATGTCGAAGCCGCCGTAGCCGTAGAGCAGCGTGGCGTTGTTGCCATCTAGCTTGAGGCCTTTTTTATGAACGAGGAACATGGGCACCTTCGTGCCGTCTTTGCTCTTCACGAAGACCTGCGTCGTCTCATACGGCGAGGCATCGAAATCGACCTTCGGTTGTTTCCAAAGCGTGCTTTTGCCGCTGGCGACATCATAGCGATAGATAGCGCCGGGTGTGGTGAAGCTGGTGAAGGCATAGTGAGTGACCTTGTCGCTGCGTTTGCCACCAAAACCGCCGACGGTGCCGATGCCGGGTAGGTCGATGTCGCGGAGCTTTTTGCCCTCCAGATCATAGGCTGTCATGGCGCTGCGGGCATCTTTGAGACTTTTGCAAAGGAGCTGTCCATCGACGCAGGAAACACTGTCCAGCTTGTCCGCGCCTTCGGGGATGATCTCGCGCCAGTTTTCACGCGCGGGTTTCGTCACGTCGATGGCGATGACACGGTAGCGCGGGGCTTTGAGATCGGTGTGGAAGTAGAAGGTGGTGCCTACGTTTTCGATGAAGCTGTAGGAGGCATCGAAATCGTTCAGCAGCTCCACCACCTTCGCGTCAGCCTGCTTCAGATCCTGGTAAAAGAAGCGGTTCTTCGGGTCGGTGCCGTGCGTGACGTTGTAGATCAGGTAATGCCCATCGTCCGTGACATAGGCGTGCAGCCCCCAGTCAGGCTGGTCAGGGCGTGCATAGATCATCTTGTCCTCGCTCTGCGGCGTGCCGAGCTTGTGGAAATACACGGTCTGGTTTTTGTTTGCCTCCGTGAGCTTGGCGCCCTCCTTCGGCTTCGGATAACGGCTGTAGTAGAAGCCGCTGCTGTCCTTGGCCCAGGAAGCTCCGCTGAACTTCACCCACTCGATCAGGTCCTCCGTGTCCTTGCCCGTGGCGATGTTTTTGACGCGAAATTCCTGCCAGTCGCTGCCGGCTTTGGACACGCCATAGACCAGCCATTGGCCATCTTCGCTCGGGGCCGTTTCAGTCAGCGAGGTGGTGCCTTCTTTGGAGAGCTTGTTGGGGTCCAAAAGCTCGCGCGACTCGGCATCGAGGCTGTCGGCGACGTAAAGCACGCTCTGGTTTTGGAGGCCGGAGTTGCGATTGAAGAACCACTTGCCGCCATGCTCAAACGGGATGCCTGTGCGCTCGTAGTTCCAGGCTTTTTGCAGGCGCTCGCGGATCTCTGCACGCTTCGGAATGGCCTTGAGGAAGCCGAACGTGACCTCGTTCTGCGCCTGCACCCAGGCCTTCGTTTCCTCGCTGTTGTCGTCTTCGAGCCAGCGGTAGGGGTCAGCCACCTTCGTGCCATGGTAATCATCCACGATGCGGTCGTCTTTGCGGGTGGTGGGATAGGTCAGGCTTTGGGCAAAGGAGGTGGCAGACATGAGGCAGAGCAGAAGGCTGGCGCGCATGAAGAGCGATGATGGCGGCGAATCTGCAAATGTCGAAGTCTCCCTGAAATTGATCTCGCCATCGGCGCTGCTCCTCCCTCAGGATGAGAGGGCAACCCGAAAACTCACCATGAACGAAAACCAAGCACCTCAGAAAAAAGGCATGTCCTGTCTGGCCATGGGAGGCATCGGCTGCCTCGTCCTCCTCATCGCTGCCTTTCTGGGCGGCGGGGCTCTCGTCGCAAAATTCGCGCCGGGCGTGATGGACAAGATCAAGGAGTATCAGAAGGAGGCGGAGGCCAACCCTGAAAAGGCGGCGGCGAAGCTTGGCATCAAGATGATCCCCGGCGCGAAGATCGTGAAGGAGGATGATGCCAAAAAGGAGATCACCTTCACCGTTGGCGGCACGCAGGAGGAGCTGACCATGAGCTATGACGGCATCAACAATGGCAACAAGCCGGTGATCAAGAACAGCAAGGGCGAAATCATGGGAAACCAGCCAGGAGCCACCGCGCCCGCCGTGAAACCTGCCGAAGGCACCCCGCCACCCGCCGCGCCCAACTGATCCACGCACAGCCCGTGGCTCTATTTCGATGCCGGAAGGGACTGCCTTCCGGCATTTTTTGTTCAGTGCCGGACCTGTGGGCGGCGGCGATGCAGCCAGACCAAGCAGGCAAGCATGATCAGGAGGCCGCTGCCGGGTTCAGGAACGGCGACCAGGTTGAATTCGAAGTCGTCGAAGAAGTTTTTGAAGCCGTCCACATCCGTGGCGGACCAGACGATCTCGGTGACATTGGCCGTATCGAAACCGATGGCCTGATCGCTCACCAGCGTCACGGGAGCTTCCAGGGTGGTGTTGAGGTCACTGAAAGCCCGGGCCGCGAGACTGATGCTGTTGGTGTAGGTGTTCAGGGTGAGTTGAACTTCCGACCAGCCCTGAGTGCCGAGGTTGATGCCCGTGGTCTGCCAGACCGCCGAGCCGCCCAGGCGGTATTGGAGGTAGTTGTCTCCGGTGTAACCGACATCCACCAGGATCTGGCCGATGGAATCCCGGAAGCTGACGCCGACGGTGTTCAGGCCGACTGCCATCAGATCATCGGCATCGGTCGGGCAGGTCCAGAAGCTCAGGTCGATGCGCATGTCGCTCGTCGTCAGCGGGTCAATGCCGTCGAAGTCCCTGGAATCGAGGCTGTAGGCATAGCGGAGATCCTCATCATAGGCCAGAAGGTTGAGCACCTGGTTGCCGGTCCTGGCTCCTGCGTAGGCATAGGCGGCGATGTAGTCGCGCTTGAAGGTGCCCCCCAGGTAAAAAGGAGCTCCAGCATCTTCATTCAACCGGCCACCCGCCAGAGCACGCCAGAGGCCGCTATTGTCCAGAATGTCCTGCGCCGTCCCGCCTGGACCTCCAGCGGAGGTACCATACTGGCCTGCATTGTAGCGTGAGACATCCACGCCATGGGTGGCATCTCCGAGCGTGTTGGGAAAGGCACCTGGTGCGACGATGCCCGTGAAGTCGTTCACCGCACTGTTGTTGAGGTAAAACTGGGCATCCGAACCGAGGAACTGCGATAAAATGTTGCCGGAACTTGGAATCCGATAGCCATCCGCCTCCTCAAAGCTGCCCAAGTAGCCGTGAGCCACCCCGACAAGCGCCAGAAAGAGCGTGGTCAAAGAAACGAGAGGTGGCTGGCGGTATCCGAAAAGCATTTATCAGTCTGATAAATATGGAATTTCGGATAAAATAATCAAGGTTTATTAATAATATTCCTAACCCAACCATACCACAATCAGCCGCTGGCAGCGAGATCCGCAGCCTTCTCATCGACCGCCTTCCAACGGCACTGGTTTCGATGGCTCGATTGAGCCTCTTTCCCGTCTCACGAAGCCTGATAAATCAGGCTGGCATCCACTGCCGCGAGTTCGACGAGGTAGCTGGCGAATTTCTGGGTCAGGCGCTGAAAGTAGAGCCTGCCCTTTTCCGGGGTGGCATGCTGGGGGTCCCCAGAGCCAGTGTCATTCGTCGCCTGAGTCCATGGACGCTGAGCCCAGGCCCATTTCTCCCGCATGGCTTTCAGCACAGGCAGGTTGTCGCGGCCTTCCCCCCAGGCTTCCCGAGGTAGCACAAGGTCTGGGTGCAGGTGCTGGATGAGGCTGGTCTCCCGTTCGTCAGCATGGTCACCCACGATGGTGAAAATGTCCTTCCCGGCGTCGATATGAAACCAGTTCACCGTGCTGAGGTGGATTTGAGGGTGCCGCGCCTGAAGCTCACGCAGCATCTGGCGAAAGTCGTTGCCGCCGTGGCCATTGAAAACCACCAGCTTGGGCACACCAACGCCCTTCAGGGAGCCGATCACATCCTCCAAAACGGCCATCTGCGTGCTGGGGTTCATGTTGATGCAGAAGGGTATGTCGAGCTGCCCGGTCTGCACGCCGAAGGGGATGTTGGGCAGGATGGCCACTTTGGCGCCCGCCTCCCAGGCGATACGGCCCGCCTCCGCCACCATCGCCTCATTCTGGAGGCTGTCGGTCGCATAGGGCAGGTGCCAGTTGTGCGCCTCCGTCGCTCCCCAGGGCAGCACCGCGACTTCATAGCGGGTGGCCTGGAGCTGTTTCCAGTTGGTTTCGGCGATCATCCAGGGGCGGGGAGCATTCATGGGAGAAAAGCAGGCAGTGGGAGCTTGGGCAGTCTCCAAAGAAACGTGCCTCGACAGCCGCATCTGACCCTATCCTTCCGGCCAGGAACCTTCCAGCGGCAAAAAAAGAACGGGCCGGAGATTGCTCTCCGGCCCGCTCGTTGGGGGTTTGGGTTTTTTATTCTCGGCTTTCCGACCACCAGCTCCCGGTAGGTGGCTGGTCTGCCTGGAACAAAAAGGGTTACGCGGCTGGCTGGCGGCCCGGACTTGTTGAAAGCACCGGACCGCCGTGGTTAGAGGCAGGAAGAGCCTCTTTATTCGACAGAATTACATCATGCCGCCGTGGTCGTGGCTATGACCGGCGTCAGCCTTTTCCTCTTTCGGGATGTCGGCGATGAGGCACTCGGTGGTCAGCAGGAGACCGGAGATGGAGGCGGCGTGCTGCAGGGCGCTGCGGGTCACTTTGGCGGGGTCAACGACGCCGGCCTTGATCAGGTCGGTGTATTCGCCGGTGGCCACGTTGTAACCTTCATTGCCCTTGCCCTTCTTCACCTGGGACACCACGAGGGCGCCTTCGACGCCGGCGTTGGCAGCCAGCTGGCGGAGAGGAGCTTCGATGGCGCGCTTCACGATGTCAGCGCCGGTGGCTTCGTCGCCAGTCAGACCCAGGTCGCCCAGGGATGCCGTGGCACGGATGAGAGCGACACCACCGCCAGGGACGATGCCTTCTTCGACGGCCGCACGGGTAGCGTGCAGGGCGTCTTCCACGCGGGCTTTCTTTTCCTTCATCTCGGTTTCGGTGGCGGCACCGACGTTGATGACGGCCACGCCGCCGGCCAGCTTGGCGAGGCGCTCCTGGAGCTTCTCACGATCGTAATCGCTGGTGGTCTCGGCGATCTGATTCTTGATCTGCTGCACGCGTCCGGCGATGGCGTCGGAGGAGCCTTCGCCCTCGACGATGACGGTGTTTTCCTTGCCGATGGTCAGGCGCTTGGCACGGCCGAGATCGGTAAGCTCGATGTTCTCAAGCTTGATGCCGAGGTCTTCGGTGATGCAGCGGCCGCCGGTGAGGATGGCGATGTCTTCGAGCATGGCCTTGCGGCGGTCGCCGAAGCCAGGAGCCTTGACGGCGACGATGTTCAGGGTGCCGCGCAGCTTGTTCACCACGAGGGTGGCCAGGGCTTCACCTTCGACGTCTTCCGCGATGATGAGGAGGGGCTTGCCGGAGCGGGCGACCTTCTCAAGCAGAGGCAGCATGTCCTTGAGGCTGCTGATCTTCTTCTCGTGGATGAGGATGTAGGCGTTCTCGAGGTTCGCCTCCATCGTCTCTGGGTTGGTGACGAAGTAGGGGGAGAGGTAGCCCTTGTCGAACTGCATGCCTTCCACGACTTCGAGGGTCGTTTCGATGCTCTTGGCTTCTTCGACGGTGATGGTGCCTTCCTTGCCCACTTTGTCCATGGCCTCGGCGATGATGTTGCCGATGGCAGCGTCCCAGTTGGCGGACACGGTCGCGACCTGGGCCACTTCCTTGCTGTCCTTCACGGGGGTGCTGATTTCCTTCAGCTTGGCGACGATGGCCTCGGTGGCCTTCATGATGCCGCGCTGGAGCGAGATCGGGTTGGCGCCGGCGGTCACGTTGCGGAGACCTTCAGCGTAGATGGCTTCAGCCAGGACCGTGGCGGTCGTGGTGCCGTCACCAGCGATGTCGGAGGTCTTGGAGGAGACTTCCTTGATGAGCTGGGC
>CALDGV010000114.1 GCA_937941745.1 uncultured Prosthecobacter sp.
CGGGATCGAGCACGAGCGGTTCGGCGGCGACAAGTTGCACCTCATACGGGCCGTCGAGCTGGATGCGCTTCATGCTTTCCTCGGGAGAAAGGGCTTCGCTTTGACCATCGCGCACCGCGCCGATGTCGCTGCCGCCGCTGGCCTGGATGGCGGACCATTTCTCTTTGAACTCGCCGAGCGGATACAGCTCGTAGCGACGCACGATCATCTCCGCGCCCTCGGTCTGGAGGAGGATTTTGCCTTCGCTCGGTTTGCAATCGAAGGCCTCGTTCACCATCGCGCCGTTGACGAAGTATTGCAGCGTGTCGCCCTTGGCGATGACTTCGAGGCGGTTCCACTCGCCACTGGGGCTTTCGACGTCATTTTTGCCACGGAAGCCGATAGTGTCGCTCCAGTCTTCGTCGCGGCCTTTCCAGTTGATGCGGCCTTTGGTCACCGTCTGGCGTGGCTCGCCCTTCTTCCAGATTTTCTCCTTGTCGCGGTCGAGTGTGAACTCGGCGGAGAGGGAAGTCGTCAATTCAGTGCCGTCGGCGAGCTTGGGGGAGAGCACGAGGATGTCACCCACACCGCCTTCGATGATCTGGGCCTCGATGCTGGCCATCCAGGTGTCACCGTAGGCTCCGTGCGGGCCATAAGAGTGGAGGAGAATGCCATTGTCCTTGGCCTTCTTTTCGCGGGTGCCCCAGGTCTTGGTGCCCCATTTAAACTCGATGACAAGGTGGTAGTCCCGGTAGTTTTCCTTAGTGGCCACATAGCCGTAGCCGCGGCCGGAAATGTTGAAGCTGCCGTCCTTGGCAAAGGTCCAGATGTCCTTCGGGGCATCATGAAAATCCGCCTTGGGATTGACGTGGTAGTCCACGTTGCCGGACTTGATGACCTCCAGGAGGTCGATTTTCTTCGTCACCGGCTGGGCGGCGGCGAAGACGGGCAGGAGCAGGGAGAGTGCGAGTAGGCGCATGATGAGGATACGTTCGGGCAGGGAGAAGCATTACGGCCCTGCTTTTCCCGCGCCTCATGCCCACAGGCTGTCTTTTGGTGCTTTGGTGATGGCTCAGGGGCGGGTGACTCGGACCCGCATGAAGCACTTGGGCTCGCCCGGAGGCGGTGTGACGCTCGCTTTCACAGTCTCAATGCCGTCATTGGTGGCGAGCACCTGCTCCGTCACGCCCGCCGTGCTCCAGGTGGCCAGATGCGTGCTCCACTCCACCTGCGTCGTCACATCCAGCGCAGAGGTCCTCCGCGTGTAAATGAGATGGCACTGGCCGCTGCCGGTCTCCACATCCGGGAGCTTGTTGCGGCCTGGATCATGGGCTTCAAGTCCCAGGGCATACTCGACCAGATTGGTGAGCCCGTCCTGGTCAGGATCGGCGGAATCCCCGGCAATGGCCGGGTTTCCTGCCTGCGCTCCGAATTGAAACGTCCGCCATTCGGAGATGGGGCTTGTCGCCATGACCGTCACTTCGTCGAGCGTGCGGACATCTCCATCATCTGCAGTGAGGCGGTAAGTGTAGGTTCCGGGCGTGCTCACGGTTGCCGTGGTCTGATGAAATGCCCCGCTGAAGACTGTCGTCCCAGGTCCGCTGACCTGGCTCCAGGTGCCGGTGGTCATGAAGGTGAGCGCATCGTCTTGAATCGAGCCAGCCAGCGGCAGTGCAAAACTGGCGGGAAGCACGGTCGTGGTGTCAGAGCCTGCATTCACCGCCGCGCCGACATTTTCCGTGATCCCGGTGATGGTCACGTTGTCGATGAGGGCGAGGTTGAGGCGGGTGGTGCTGGCGGACATGACGGCCAGTCCGGAGAGGATGGTCGAGCCCATGGAAATGGTCTGAGTGCTGCCACGCTGGGTCCAGTCAATGCCATCAGGGGAGTCAAAGGCGCTGATCAGGTTGCCGCTGCGCACGAGCCGCACCCAGTAGCCTGGAGAAAGTCCTGAAGACGTGGCGGTGGCGGCAGAGCCGCCCGTGCTCAGGCGGTAGTGGAGCGCACTGAGGTTTCCACTGGTGGGTGCCATGCCCATCACGGCATGGCGAGAGCCTGCCGCCGTGGATTCGCGCATGGCCACCCCGATACGGGCACTCGTCGAGCTCAGCGTCGTGCTGCGAACCCGAGCAGTGACGGAGCCATCGTCATTCATCGGCCGGTGCTGGAGCAGGAAGTTGTCGGAACTGCCGCTGAGGGAATTTCCACCTCCCACCAGCAGGTGCACGCCATGCTGGCTCACCGCCGTGCCTGGAAGCGTGGGGTTGCTGATGTTCGTGCTTGTCCAGGGGATCACTGCCGCACCGACGGCAAGCGTCACTTCCGCCTGGCTGACGGAGCTGCCATCATCGGCCTGAAGGCGAAGCGTGTAGGTGCCGCTGGCGGAGAAGGTGGCCCGTGTGACGGCAGCGGCGGCATTTTCAAAGGTCGTCGTTCCAGGTCCTGCGACCTGGGACCAGAGCGAGGTAACGCTGCCATCATCGCTGACCGCGCCGACCAGTTCCAGAACAGCTCCCGCAGGCACCCCGGGCATGCTGCCACGTGGAGAGAGGATGGTGACCCAGGGCGGGTCGTCCATCGCTGCATCACCAATCATGATGCTGACGCTGCTGCGCGGGCCGGGCAGGAAATTGGCCGAGCCTCCCAGGCTGACCTCGAAGGTTTCCGATCCTTCACTGAGCGCATCAGTGGCTGCTGTCACTACCTGGGTCGCACTGGCGCTGCCTGCCGGGATGGTCACAGAGGCCGGCACGGTCGCGACATCCGATCCGTTCGCAGCCGTGCCGTTGAACAGCAGAGGCACGACCAAGGCGGTGGCTGTGGAACCTGAGCGGACCACCCGGAAGGCGGCCGTGTCCGCGCTGTCCTCATGCATGAAGGGATCCACGATCTCGATGTTCACCCGCGGTTCATTGTCGAGGATCAGCAGGCTGTGCTGCGTGCTGTTGGACACCAGGGATGCCCCGGTGGCGTTGCGGAGCTGCACCACGAAGGCCTCGGGTGTTTCGGGGATCTCATCGTCCCGAACCTGGAACGAAATGGCCTGCTGGGTGGAGCC
>CALDGV010000115.1 GCA_937941745.1 uncultured Prosthecobacter sp.
GCACCGATGGAAGCGAGAAAGGCCTCGATGGTGGCGGAGAAGAGCAGCCAGTTGTTTTTGCCGGGCTTGAACTTTCGCGTGCTCTGCAAGGCGGTGACGAAGCGCTCTCGTGTGGTGGTGTCTAAAGCGTCCCAAAGCTCGTTTTTGGCTCGTGAGAGGCCTAGAGCCAAAAATGCGGCATCGACGAGATTCTGCGTGGCGACGGTAAAATCGAGTTTGTCGGCTGAAGTTGGCTCCACGGCGTTTGCGAGAGCTTTTCGGGTCTGCGCAGCCATTTTCACACGAAGGGCTTCTTCAGCCGAATCGAGCCCAGAGGCCGCAAGCCACGGTGCGAGGCCTGCAAGCGTGCGTCCGAGTGCTTCGAGATGCGTGGCAGCAGCGCGTTTGGTCTCGTGGCCTTTTTGAGCCTCCACAGGCATGTTTTTCTTCAACTGCTGCGCGGCAAGATTCGCGATGACTGGTTCGGAAACCTTCATCAGCATCTCAACCCACGCCGCCCGGCCCAGGCCTTTCGGCGAGAGGCCTGATGGTGCGGCATTCGCCCCTGGCAGCAGCGGGCGGGCCATCACCGCGCCTGCTACGAGCGAACTTTGCAGCAAACGCCGGCGATTGATCGTGGAGTGGATGTTCATGAGTGAAAGGCGGCTTAGCCGCCCAGCGGACCGGGCGGTGGGGTCATTTGTTCGAGCGCGGCGGTGAAGGAGCTCATGTCCTTGCCGACGACATCGCCGATGAGGCAGTCGATGAGCGCGGCGCGTTGTTCAGGGAAGCGCTGGGCGAATTTGGGAAAGCTGAACTCGGGGTCGTAGAAGGCGTGGATGAGCTGGCGGATGATGCCGACGCCTTTCCAGAGTGCGGGCTCGAAGGAGCCGAGTTTTGCGGCGGAGAGGTCGTTGCTCTTGAGAGCTGCATCAATGGAACCGGCGGCGAGTTCGGCGGAACCGAGCGCGAGATAGAGGCCGGAGGAGTAGATGGGATCAAGGAAGGCGCGGGCGTCGCCGATCATCACCCAGCCGTCGCCGCTGGTCTGGCGGTTCAGGTAGGCGAGCTGGCGGCTGCCGCGAACGGGGCCGATGCGCTCCGCGCTGACGAGGCGCTCGGAGAGAGCGGCGCATTTCGAGACTTCGCGCAAAAAAGCGGTCTCCATGTCGTCGCTGTCGCCGAGGAGATAATGCGGATCAGCGACGATGCCGACGCTGACGATGTCATCCGGGAGCGGGATATACCAAAACCAGCCGCCACCGGGAATCATGAACATGGTGGTTTCGCCCGCGTCGATGCCGGGCAGGCGTTTTCCGCCGCGATAGTAGCCCCAGGCGGAGGTTTTGCGCAGGTCTTGGAGTTCCTCGCGCAGATGAAGCTGGCGTCCGATCACGCAGGCGCGGCCTGAGGCATCGACGACGACCTTCGCACGCAGTTCCTCGCCGTTCGTGCTGCCGTTCAAGCGCACGCCGACGGCTTTGTCGTTCTCAAAGAGCACTTCCTTCACACCGGCATCACGGACGTGAACGCCGCTCTCGCGGGCGTGGTCGAGCATCATCATGTCGAACTCGCTGCGCTCAACCTGCCAGGTGCGAGCGCGGTCGCCTTCGATGGTTTCGGAGAAATAGAAGGGCGTGGCCTCGTGTCCATCTGCGGAGACGAAACGCACGCTGTGCTTCACCGGGAAGTGCGAGGTGCGCATCTTCGGCAGCAGGCCAAGGCGGTCGAAAATGCCGTGGGTGTGCGGGATGAGCGATTCGCCGATGTGATAGCGCGGGAAGTGCGCTGCTTCGAGCACGACGCAGCGATGCCCGGCGCGGCTTAGAAAGGTGCCGAGCGCGGCACCAGCGGGGCCACCGCCGATGACGGCAACATCCCATTCGTTGTCAGTGGTTGAGTTCATGGTGACTGAGTTGGCTCCTCATGTGCGGCGCATTCGGCCACACGTTTTGAGGTGAAGGCATCGGTGAGCAGGCCTTCGACGTAGAGGCCCTCGATCTGGCGGAGACGACCGGTGACCTGGCTCTTGGTAAATTTGGCCGTGGTGCCGACGAGTTTTTTCTTCGCTTCCTCGATGTCCGCAGGCGTGGCGGGCGGCATGACGCGTTTCGGCGCGGGTCTGTTGTCTGGATCAAAGACAACGGCCTTCAAATCGGGCGCGGGGACGAGATGACGCCAGAGGAATGCCTGCATGCGGTCCTCGCAGGGCACGGCGTCGTGTTGCAGCGCGGCTTGATTCGCAGCCTGCGTGGTGCTGCCAGTGACGATGAGATCAAAGGCCGGCGTAGAGGAGGGCAGATCGCATTTGATGGCGAGTCGCGCGACGCTTTGCGTGCCGGTGAGAGTGACCGGTTTGCACGACACTCCGGCGGGCGGATTCTTCAAGGTGATGGTGATGGGCGCGGTGCAGCCGTCCTTGCGCTGCACATAGACGCTGATGCTGCCGCCGCCGGATTTGGCGCGCAGCGTGATGCTCGATGGCACGGTGCGCAGGGCAAAATCCGGCCGCGCGGCGCTGATGCGCAGGCGGTAGCCGTATTCCTCCCCGCCGCCGCGCACAGTGTCGCTGATGTGGACGCGATACGCGCCGTCGGTGGGCAGCTTGAGCGTGGCATACGAGTCGGCGTGGTGCGTGTTCACGCCGTTGCCGGCGTCTTCATAGTCATCGTTAAAGGCGAGCATCTTGCCGTCGGGTCCGGTGATTTTGAGCACGGGGTCCATCGGCGACTCCAGGCGGCGTGCCTGCACCTCGGTCACGAGGTCCTGCCCGGCCTTCCCTTGGAACTCAAAGACATCCCAGTCGCCTTTTTTGTCGATACGGCCGTTCACGATGACGGGCAGCGTGACTTTCTGCGCGGCGCTGCTGCTGTCGTTCGGCTCTTTGTCGAAGGTCTCCGGCAAGCTGTCGAGCGCGAAGGGCACGGCGTTTGAAACGACGCCTGTCACGATGGTTGCCACGCTTTGCACGCCTGCGCCAGCGTCTTTCGCGGGCTGCTTCAAAGCCGCACCTTCGAGATTCCAGCCCTGCATCTTGAGATGATGTGTCTCGCCGACGTGGCCTCCGAGCGGGAAGACGCTGGTGAGATAAGGCTGCTCGCCGATGGTGATGCGATACACAAAGTCCTCGCGTCCACGATGGATCGCATCCGAGATGGCAGCGGTGTATTCGCCGTCCTGCGGCACCTCGAAGAGCACGACGGGGTCCGGCTTGAAGCGAAAATCATCCTGGTAGGCGACTTCTTTTCCTTTGCTGTCGTAAAGCGCGAGCACGGGCTGGAACCAGCCGGGCACGGCATCGGCGATGAAGGGAATCAATTGCCTTGCGAGCGCGGAGATGACCAGCCGCTGGCCTTTGCGGGCGGTGAAACGGTAGCGGTTCACCTCGCCGGAGGCGATCTGGCCGTTGAGCGTGCAGGGCGGTGTGACGTTGACCAGTTCCTCTTCGATGGGCCGTTTGCGCAGCGCGAGCTGTTCCTTGCCGAGGACTTGAAACTCGGCGGTGAGCATGGGCTTGCGCGTCATCTCAGGGAGCTGGCCGACGTGGAAGGCGAGCGGGTTCGACACACCCTGATGGGTGACGAGCCGCAACTCCCGCTTTCCAGGCGTGGCGTCTTTCGCGATGGTGAAATCGAGAAACACGAGGCCCGAGAGCGCGGCGCTGGCGGGACGCTGGCAGTATTCACCGATGCGCTTCTCGATGCGGGCGATGAGATCGTCCGTGGCTGGGTCGGGTGCCTTTGCGGCTTTTTGCGCGGCCTTCAGCTCGCGCAACTGGTCGCGCAGCAGCGTGATCTCCTGCGGGCCGATGCGGCTGAAGCAACGATCCACCTTGGCACTGACACCGCCGCCGGTGACGATGACTCCGGTGACGTTGTCGAGCGACTGCCCGCCGATCTTCACGGCAAAGGTGGCACCCTGCTGGCCGCCAGCGGGATAGACGTAGCCCATGTATGGCCGTGACTGCGCTTTGACCTTCGGAGCCGCGAGAGCCATCACCGCGGTGGCGGCGAGCACGGCAGTGACCAGTGTCATTTTCATGGCGGTGAGTGGTTACATGATTTCAGTGAGCAAACCGGCGGACTTCACGCCTTCCTCACCGTAGGGCAGGACGTGGGCTTCGAGGCCCATCGGGTGCGGGAGTTTTGCCTTCGGATCGATGCCCGCGAGCTGATAGACGCTGCCAAGTAAATCCACGGGATATACGGGGCGGTCCTTCACCTCCTCCGCCTTGGCATCGGAGGAACCGACAACGTGGCCGCCTTTGAATCCGCCGCCCGCGACAAGCACGGAGAAGACCTTGCCGTAGTGATTGCGCCCGCCATTCCACGGCGGCTGCCAGTCGATCTTTGGCCCACGTCCAAACTCACCGCAGCACCACACGAGCGTGCTTTCCAGCAAGCCGCGCTCTTTGAGGTCGAGCAGCAGCGCGGCGAGACCTTGATCGAGCTCCGGCGCCTGGCGGCCCATCGTCTGGAAGTGATTGCTGTGCGTGTCCCAGCCGCCGGGATAATTGATCACGATGTAAGGCACGCCCGACTCCACCATGCGCCGCGCGGCGAGGCAGTCCTGGCCGAAGGTGTGGCGCCCGTAGCGGTCGCGCAGTTCAGGTTTCTCCTTCGAGAGATCGAAGACCTCGCGTCCTTTGCCGAGGATCATGTCATACGCCTCCGCCTTGGCCTGCTCGGAGGCGGTGAGTTGCGCATCGCCGCCTGCGGTTTGCCTCAGCGTGTCCATTCTCGCGAGCAAATCACGCCGCGCCTGCTGGCGTGTATCGCTGATGCTGCGGGAGATGACTCCCTCGACCTCGAAGCGGGAGGCGTTTGGATCGCCGCCGGTGGCAAAAGGCTTCAACTTGGCCCCGAGGAAGCCTTCTTCTGAAAAACGGCCCTGTGGCTGCGTGAGCACCACATAGGGCGGGAGCACGCCTTTGTAGTTTTTGCCACGAAAATACGAAAACACCGCGCCGACGCTCGGATACGCCAGACGCTCGCCTGGCTGATGAGCGGTCTGCACGAGATACGCAGCGGTTTCGTGGCCGTTGTTGCCATGCGTCATGCTGCGGATGAGTGAAAACTTGTCCGCCTGCTGCGCGAGTTTTGGAAACCACTCGCTTAGCCGGATGCCAGCCACGTTGGTGGAGAGCGGGGCCTTCATCGGGCCATTGTAATCGTAGCCCGCGTCCGGTTTCGGGTCCCAGGTGTCGTTGTGGGACATGCCGCCCCACAGGAAGACCTGGATGACGGATTTCGCCTTCGTTTTGAAGGGTGCGGCAGGCAATGCCTGCGGCGCTGGAGCGGTGGCGGCGTGTGTGTTGGAAAACAACACGCTCGCGGTGCTGAAGAGACCGGCCTGCATGACATCCCGCCGCGTGGTGGAGCGGCTGCATGTCATGCCGATTTGATGGAGGTTCGACGTGCTCATGATGATTCGGAGGTTGGGGGTTAGTGACGAAACAAAAACTCGCTGCTGTTGAGCAGCGCCCACGCGATGTCGTTCCACTCCTCGGTGCGTTTGCCGGTGCGCGGTTTGCCGACTTTGTTCAGACCTTCCCTTGGCTCGCCATACGAGAGAGCCAGCTCCACCTCGGCGGAGGTCGGCAGGCGCGAGAGGATGGTCAGATAAAGCTCGTCGAGCGTTTTCTGCGGCGTGCGTCTCGCATTGATGATGTCTCTGAGGCCGGGACCGCTCTCCAGCTTCTTTTGAATCTGGGTGGAGTTCAAAAGATGCAACCACTGCGGCGCGATGAACTTGTTCGACCGCTCTTCCTCCATGCCAGTGGCGCGCGCCGAACGTCCGAAGAGCGCGAGGAAGGGACTGGTGATGCTGCCGTCGCCAATCGACATCGCCGGCTCGCCCTGCGGGATGTAGGTGAAGGGCTCGGGAATGGCGCTGGTGTAAAGCTCAGTGGTGCCGGTGATCTTGTTGATCGCATCAATGATCAGTTCGGCCTCCAGACGGCGCAGCGGATAGCGGGCAAAGTGCGCCTCCGGCTTCGTGTCGCCTAGCAGCGAGGATGCCTGGTAGGTGTTCGAGTTCAAAATGAGCCGGTAAAGGTGCTTCAAGTTGTATTTCGACTTCACCAGCTCGCCTTCGAGATAAGCGAGCAGCTCGGGATTCGACGGCGGATTGTTTTCACGGAGGTCATCCGGCGCATGGATGATGCCGCGACCCAGAAACCAGGACCAAACGCGGTTCGCGATGCTCCGCGTGAACCACGGATTTTTCGGCGTGATGAGCCATTCTGCGAAGACTTCGCGCGGATCGCGGTCCTCCGGAAGCTTGATCTTCTTCCCATCCGGGAACACCGCCTCGCCTGTCGCTGGCAACGCCGGAGCGTCCGTCGTGGCGACACCTTGCGCGGGCGCGGCAGGTTTTCCGATCTCCTCGATGGAGGCTTTCCCCGGCGCGATGTTTCCCGCCAGCGTGTGCGTGCCCATCGGGTCCCAGAAGACGTGCTCCTCCTTCCACTCGCTCGTCGGCTTGTAGCCCACCTGCGTGAAGAACCGAGCCATGCCCGCGAGCTTCTCCGGCTTCCACGCATCCGTGCGTACGCCCATGAAGGTGAGCGCCACCGTGGATGCTATGCCCTCCGGCTCGCGGTTCTGCATCGCGCGGTAAAAGTTCACGGGACCGACGCGGAAGTTGCTGCCGCTCGATGTCAGCAGATCACGCGCGAACTGATCGTAGGGCATGTTGTCCTCAATCGCCGTCATCACCCAACGGTGATAGGCCTGCGCCGCGTTCGGCCACAGATTGATCGGGAACTCCGCCTTGATGCGCAGCAGATCGCTCCACTTCATGGCCCAATACACCGCGAACTCATCGCGCTGGAGCAGCGCCTCGATCAAAGCACGGCGTTTGTCCGGTTTCGTGTCCTCGATGAAGGCGCGCGCCTCAGCCGCCGTCGGCAACGTGCCGATGACATCGAGGAAGGCGCGGCGCACAAACACCGCGTCTGGACAGAGCACCGCTTTGACACCGAGCGGCGCGAGTTTCGCCATCACGAGCCTGTCGATCTCGCCCGCAGGCTTCACCGGCGAGGTGCTCTCGTAGATCGGCGGCTCAACCTTGGGTTCCGGTTTCGGCTGCGGAGGCGGCAGCACCGGCACAGCGGCCTTTTTGGATGCCGTGGCGAGCAGCGGTGACTTCGCTGCATTGGCTTTTGGAGTCGCTGGCGTGGGTTTGACGGCAGGCGACGGCGCGGCGGCAGGCGTGCTTTTGCGTGCCGTGTCGTCAACCGCTCCGGCTGCGGTCATCGCGGCCAGCAGGAAGAAGAGA
>CALDGV010000116.1 GCA_937941745.1 uncultured Prosthecobacter sp.
TTGCCCGGAATGACTCCAGGCGCTGAAATGGGCATCCCCTGAACCAGGCCTGAGGTGTCTGCAATCCCCGTGACCGTGGTATTGCCAGCAGCAAAGGTGCCGGAAAGGATCAAGCGCCGTTTGAAGACACTGAGAGTGGAATCTGCGGCAGGCGATGTCGGGCTGCTGGCTGTCGCCGCGACGTTCAAGGTCACGGAATCCGCCGTAGTGCTGACAACCCTGGCCCCCTGGGGGAAGAGTTGTCCGCGCACCACCATGCCAGGCGCAAAGGAAGTGGCCGAGGTCACGTCCTGCACCACAGGGCTGGTGTTGACGAGACGCCCCGTGAACACGCTCAGCGCGACATTCGCACGAGATGTCGGCACTCTGACTGACAAGGTGAGCGAGTTTGCACCCGTATCGATCGACACAATTCGAGCCCCGGCAGGGATCACGGAACCCTTGATGACCATTCCAGGGAAAAGGCCGCTGGTGTTGGTGAGCCCCGTGATGAGGTTTGAGCCGGACGTGGTGGTGCCGGCCAAGGTAAAGAGGTCCACTCCGGCCTGACTCGTCGTGGCTGGCGCACTCAGGGTGATGGTGCTGTTGGGGCCACTTCGATCGGTGACTGTGGTGCCAGCCGGAATCGCATTAGGAACGCTTGTTGTGAGGACGATTCCAAGAGGCACGTGCTGCGCTGTATGAACTTCCGTGATGGTTCTCGGAACTGCGCCCGTACCAGTCGTCGTCGTCCGGCCAGTGAAGTATCCGAAGTCCACATTCGTGCCTTCGCTCAAAGCCGGGCCATCCATCACAATGCTGACATTCGAACCGACAATGGAGGTGGATATGATGCGTGCATCCGGTGCCGTCGCGTAGGCAACGACTGGCATGCCCGCCAGGAAGCTGGTGGCGTCTGTCACGTTCGCGATGGTAGGCGAACCTGCCGTCAGTGTGCCTGTGAAGTTGATCGCCGTGGAGGTAATGCTGCGAAGATGGGTGCTGACGCCACTTGTCTGGGCAACCCACACGCTGGCATCCGTAGAAGTCATCACGCGACCGTTGTGCCCCACGGCAACCAAGCGCTCTCCTGTCCAGGCGAGGCTTTCAAAAGGCACACGAAGGGGGTCCTGATACACCTGCGTCCAGATGCTGCCATCCACGGAAGTGTGAATCGAGCCCTTGGCAGTGACCGCGACAAATTTGCGCCCGTCGTAAACCACGTCAGCGAAGTTCAACGACTCACCACGAACTGCACCATCCGTGTTGCTGGAATAAGTAAAGACCACGTCCGTGCCGGCCTGGATCTTGACGACTTTGTCCAAGGTCACCGAACGGGCGGCCAGATTGATTGACACAATCCGGGTTTCCTGCGGGATGTTGCGGAGGTTGTTTTCAGGAGTGAATCCGTCTCCAAGGGTGATGATGGCACCGACCATCAGGTTGTTGACGTCATTCAGACCGATCGTAGTGCCACCCGTGCCGGCTGGAGTGCCCAGAGTCACCGTGCGGTTGTCCGTGATGGCAGTCGGCCGGATCTGAAGGTTCATGTTGGTCACGTTGATGCCACCGGCAGACTCCAGCACGGCATCGCGATAGTAGCCGCGGCTGCTGTTCGAGAGGCGTGTGCCCTGAACCACCATGAAGCTTCCCTGCTGACCAAACCTGCCCTCGGCATTCACTTCACCGACCGAGAGGCTGTCTGCAATCCGCACGGTTTTGTCCCGCCCGCCGTCTCCCAGCACTGTCAGACTGCCGCGAATGGTGTTCTCACCGCCCCGGAGCGTCGAGGCCCCAGGGAGGAACTGCGTGGTGCCAGCCGTCATGAAAAAGTCTTCCACACTCACCTGGCCACTGTTGAAGTTCAGCGTGCTGGTGCCGAGCTTGCGGAATTCGGCACTGCCAATGACGTCGTCATCAAAGTTCACGCCCGTCGTGGTCTCCACTTCAATGCGGGTGCCGTCTGCAGCAATGACGCGGCTCGAAAAGTTGGTGGTGTTGATCAGTTGAAGCACCCCTTCATTCAGAGTCGTCGCTCCCGTGTAGTTGATGTTTCCTCCCGAAAGGGTCAGCCTGCCTGTGCCATTTTTAGTCAGGCCTAAAACACCTGCGCCAGAGCCGCCGGCTCGGTTCCTGATGAAGCCGCCGATGTAGGAATCCAGATGGTCTCCGCCCAGGGTGAGGACCGCATCCGTGTTGATGGTCTCCCCCTCCATGTTTTCCAGCACGAGCGCATTTCCGACATCCAGAATGCTTCCGATGGTTTCATCCCAGCCCATGAGCTTGAAATAGCCCCAGCGGTTGGTGACGGCATCCACGACGATGCGGGCATTGTCCTTGATCTGATCCAGGAAAAACGGGCGAGTTGTAGCATTGGAACCCCGGTTCTCCTGAAGTTGAAGCACCGCATGGCCGCCGGTGCCCATGCTGGCATTGCCGAGTCGGATGTCATCAAAGCCAGGGCCGCCCCTGACGCCCAGTTCCACCTGGGCACCTGCGTTGGCCGTGCTGCGGTTCCAAACCCAGAGGTCCACGAGATTGCTGGCAGGAGCATTTCCCACGACGGTCATGACCGAGTTTCCGGAGGACGTCAGGCTGCCGATGCCGGTAATGCCGCCGCTGATCGTCAGACGACCGTTGTTAATGCGGGCATTGAGCTCATCATTCAGCACGATTGGGGCGCTGATGACGTCCTGGTCCCCTTGAATTTTGGTCAGGAAAGACTTCCCTGCTCCGATATCGCCCATGCTGAAGGCCAGAGAGCTGAGCCTGCCACCCGTTCCCGAGGCCAGGACGTAGTCTTCCGCTCCAGTATCACCAATCATAAGAGATCCCACGACCCTCTGGTCTTCAAGAGTGATGGTGAAATTGCCCGTGATGTCTCGGTTGAACTGAACATGTGACCCCACCCCGCCCGGAGCCAGCATGACGGGTGTATCGATACCCGTAGGAGCACTCAGGGTGATCAATGGGGCGCTGAGATAGCCATTCCCTGCGTTCACGACACTAATGGAACCCACGGAACCATCTTCAGCCAAAGTAGCCGTGGCCGACGCAGGATCAGCACCTCCTCGGGTATTGATCACAACGGCTTCGTTGATTTTGCCTGCCGAGACGGTCGCCGTAGCGGTCCCTTGAACTCCCGCAGCGAGCATGCCTCCAGCCAGGCTGATGGTTGGAGCCGTGGTGTAGCCGTTGCCTGGATTCGTGACCGTGATCCTGGTCAGACGACCTGCACTGACGGTGGCGGTTGCCGTTCCGTGGGTGATGCCGTTGTGGGTGAACAACACCGTCGGCACGCTGGTGTAGCCAGAGCCTCCAGAACCGAGGGTCAGGGCTGTCACCCTGCCATTGACGACGGTGGCTGTCGCCGTGGCGGGATTAGCGACATCTCCCGGAATGATCGTAACCACGGGTGCACTGGTGTAGCCGGAACCAGGGTTGGTGACGGTGATCGCAGTGACTCGCTTCCCGGCCAGCACGGCAGTTGCAGCAGCCCCCGAACCGCCGCCGCCGGAAAAGACGATTCTAGGTGCCACACCATAATCACTGCCCTGATTGGTGACGTTGACGGCCGTTACCTGGCCATTCACCAGGGAAATAGCTGCAGAAGCGGATGCGCCCGTGCCATTTCCTCCCACAATGGTGACCGTAGGTGGACTGGCATCCGAATAACCTAAGCCGCCATCCTGGATGGAGAAGCCAGTGATCTCACCCGTTGTCGCATTGCGGTTGGCTGTGGCCATCGCGCTCGTCACTCCATCCGCCACAAAACGCACCCGAGGCGCTCCGGTGTAACCGAGCCAGCGCGACGTGCTGATCGAAACCGAAGGAGCAGACAGATAGCCGCTGCCTGGATTGCCTACACTGATCTGCGTAACAGCACCTCCGACGACCTCTCCGCCAACGACCGTGGCCGTGCCACTGATGGCGGAAGTAGCCGTCGCATTGCGGCGAGGCGTCGTGCCGATCAACACGGTGGGCACGGAGGTAAATCCCTGGCCTCCGTTCATGATGGAGACGGAATCAATCGCCCCCATTTTAGCGATCTCCGGATCGCTGGAGAAATTTGAAACAGCAATCGCACCTCCCGCTCCACCACCTGCTGGCACTTCCGAATGAGCCGGAAGGATGCTTACCGAACCCACCGTGTCGGCTGAAAGGGTGGCTTCTGCGTATGTGCCGCCATTGCCAACCACACCACCTCCCGAGAAAATGACCAACGGCGGAGTGGTGTAACCTGTTCCACCATCGTTGATTTCCACCGCCACCACGCGGCCCTCTTCCACCACAGCCGTTCCCACGGCGACATCCAGAGGTGTCGGCATGGTGAACACGATGGAAGGAGCATTGGCGACCAGATTGCTGTAACCGCTGCCGTTGTTGGTGCGGTCCAGCCTGGAAACGACGAAGGCGTCGGCCCGTCCAGTGCCTGTCGGATTGGTGCCGGGAGTGATCACCGTGCCGCCAGTGAACGTGATCGTCGGCGGAAGGGAGCCCGTGAAACCTGTGCCCGGGTTGGTGATGTTGATGCCTGTGACCAGCCCGTTGCCATCAAGCACCGCGGTCGCCACCGCGTCAGAGGTCGTGCCATTGCCGCGGATGACCGTCACTGTGGGGGGCGCAGAATAGGTGGTTGTGCCGCTGTTGATGGTGAAAGTGGAGGGCGAGATACCCAACTGAACCGTCGCGGCAGCCCCTGAACCGCCATTGGTGCTGACGAAGGAAACGGTGGGCGGGCGTGCGCTGGAATAGCCCTGTCCGCCATTGTTGATCGTGATGGCTGAAATGGCTCCGCTCGTGACAGTGGCCGTTGCTTCCGCGCCAGCCCCAAGGCCACCGCGGAAGGTGACGGTCGGAGGCGAGGTGAAGCCACCGCCACCACTGAACTCAATCAACGGAGCCTTGGCATACCCGGAACCCGGATCGATCACCTGCAGGCTCGACACCTCACGCGTCACAGTGGCAGTCGGTGTGCCGGTGTATCCGGAACCAGGATCCACTACGGTAAAACTGGTGATGGAGCCTCCCGAAATGTTGGCCTTCACGACCGCCGGCCGGCCATTTGCCCCTGGATCGGACATGATCACCGTAGGCGGCACGGTGTAACCCGAACCTCCAGCGCCGGGCAACGCCTGAAGCACCACGGACTCCACCTTGTCGTTCTTACGAAACACGGTGACCAGGGGGCCGGCATTGAGGTTGACCGACATGGATGCGGCACGCATGGAATGCCGATAGGACCAGTTGCCCACTGTCCCCCAAGAACCGCTGCTGTTGAGCGTCCACGAACCATCGATGATGCTCTGAGCGACTGATTGATCAACGAGCAGCATCCCCGTGCCCGCGACACTCAGGAAAAGCATGCCCATGGCGGCCCTGGAGGCCATTGCACGAAGTGTTGCCTTCATAGAAGTAGGAGAAAAAGGGTTCCAGTTCGGAATTTGGCGGGCCTACTTGCGCATCCTGGCAATCACGCTGGTAAAGCGCTTGGTCGGTGCGGCAGGTGGTGGGTTGTCGAAATTGAAATTGGCGTCCTGCGATGCAGCGACATCGATGCGGATGCGGCGCAGGTTCTTGTTGAAGGCCACGTTGTTGTTGTTCGCGGGAAGTTCCATCCCCGTAGTGACCTCGTTTTCCACGGCCAGCTTGACCCTGGCAACATAGGTGGTGAGAGCGCTGTCCGTCGTGCGCAGCCCCTGGTCATCGTATTGAAACACCGTGCCTGCCGCCTGGCCTGGGCCAATCACCCCGCCCAAAGTCTCCCAGTCAGCTGACTGAAGTTCACCCGCGATCTGGTCCACAATACGCGTCTGAGCCTGCTCGTTGGCCGTCTTGCGCGACATCTCCAGTCCATGGGGGAGCAGCCCCAGGATGGTCACCACTCCAAGGGCCATGATTCCCACCGCCAAAACCACTTCGACAAGAGAGAAGCCACTCTGAAAGCGAACGGCGGACTTTGGACGAATCACGGTGGAAAAAGACGCTTTCATAAGCTTGGAGTGAGTCGGTTGGGACTAGTGGATTGGACCTAATTCTGGATTTTGCGTTGAGATTACCAAGTCTGGCCTCGTATCGTCAATTTAAATACATGGTAAATACCGCATCGAAGCTGTTCGCTTGAAAACATCTTGGACCAACCTCGATGCTAAAGTTCATGTGAACACATTCATTTAAGGACATGGCTCCGCTATCAGTGGATCATGCCTTACCGCCAACGAACGCGCCTTTTCTAGCTAGGTGTTGGCCAGAGGCACGGATTTGCCGCCCTCGCGCAGGCTGTCCATGACCGCAAAAGTCAGGGCCATGCTCTGGCGGGCTTCAGCATAGGGCAGCGGATGAGGCTGGCCAGAGGTCAGGAAGGCAAGCCAGGCTGCCATCTCCTCTGCGTGCCCCTTGCCGTTGAATCGACGGACCCTGCGTTTCCGGCCGCGATAAGTGGCCAGTTCTTGGAAGTTCACACATTCTGCCACCAAGCCGCTGGCAAAGACCCGGAAAGTTTCCTTGGGGAAAGAAGGGTCACCATCCGCAGAATAGAGGATCTGGGCAGATGATCCCTCGGCAAATTCAATCTGAACGGTGACGGAATCCGGGAAAGCAGGTCGGCCGATCACCTGGGCGGCAACCTTCACCGGCCGGCCAAGCAGATGACAGGCAAAGTCAAAGAAATGACAGCCCTCCCCGAGAACACGCCCCCCGCTTTGATCAAGGTTTGCATACCAGTGATCAGGCATCAGCGGGCCGGCAAAAACCTGGTAAACCAGGACTTTTGGCCCCGAAATACCTGCCAGGAGCTTTTTGAGCTCCCTCGTAGCCGGAGCAAACCGGCGATTAAAACCCACCATGATGCTCCCGGCAGTGGCCGTCATCGCAGAGTCGATGCCCGCCAATTCTTCGCGAGTCAGACAAAGAGGCTTTTCGACAAAAACGTGCTTGTCCGAGGCCAGGGCCTGGAGCGTCAGCGAGGCGTGCAGGTGGTGCCGCGTGCCGATGATCACCGCTTCTCCCCTGGCAGCAAAAATGGCCGAAGCCTCCGTTTCGGCACGTGCGAAGCCAAACTTCTCCTGCACATGCCGCGCACTGAGACCGGTTCCGTTGACGATAGTGCCCAGGCGGATTCGCTCTTTAAGGTGAGGCAGCAACATGGTGCGGACAAAATTGCCAGCGCCAATGACATCAAGGCGTCCGACTTCCGCAATGCGATGATCCGAAGGCATGGGAGCCGGAATCGAAGGACTAAGCCGAGCCTCCTCCACCTCTCCTTCAGCGTGCCCAGAATATTCAATCACGACTCCCAGCTCCTGCTCCAGGGCATCATAAACCTCGAGCACTTCACGGAAAGCCACACGTTTGGTTGTGAGCGGCCTCAGGTCCAGCACACCCGACTGCATCAGGTGCAGACAGGCCTCAAAGTTGCGGTTTTCCGTCCATCGGACGTGGCCAATCGGATAGTCCTGCCCTCCCCATTCATACCGTGGATCATAGCGTCCTGGGCCATAACTGCGGCTGTAGCGGACCTGGATGTCCTTCATGTAGGCCGTCTTCCAGCTCAACTCTGCATCATAAATTCCTACGATGACCATGACCCCTCGGTCACGAAGGCAGGCGATGGCGCTGTCGGCAGCATCCCGCCCCCTGCCGCCGACGCAAAGCAGCACGGCATCCACACCATGCCCCTCTGTCCAATTGCGGACTTCATCTTCAATCCTGGATTCGGCGGGGTTCACCACGCGTTCGGCCCCCATGGCGGCAGCGGCTTCCAGACGCGACGGCACAAAATCTGCCGCCATGACCCTCGCGCCACTGGCTTTGAGGAGAGAAGTCGCCAGAAGGCCCACGAGCCCCTGGCCCAAGACAAGCACGCGCTCACCCAGCCGTGCTCCAGACTGGCGCACTCCCTCCAGGGAAATCGAAGCCAGCGTGGTGTAGGCAGCCTGCCAGTCTGCCACCCCATCCGGAATGGGGGCTGCGAGAAGGTCCGGCACGGCGATCATCTCTGCGTGAAACGCGCACTCAGCACCACCACAGGCCACGCGGTCACCCACGCGAAAGCGTGTGTTCAGCTCATCCACGGCCACAACGACACCTGCAGCGGAATAACCAAGTGGACTCGGGGACTCCAGGCGGTTGCGAACCTTCTCCAGAGCCGACTTCCAGCCCAGGGTGCGTGCGGTGTCGATGACCTTTTTCACCTGATCCGGCCGCGCCCGTGCCTTTTGCAGGAGCGACATGCGCGCCTGCTCCACTTTCATCCTCTCCGTGCCAGGAGAGATCACAGAGCATGTCGTGCGCACGAGAATGCCTCCCGGCGGCAGCGCGGGCGCCGGCACATCTTGGATCTCAAGACGGCCATCCTGGTATTGGGCGAGCTGGAGCATGGTTCAGACGATCCTTTCGAGCACGGCATCAAAGCGATCCTGCCACGCAGTGACAGCAGTTTCACGCAATAACCAGGCGCGGCCCTGCGCGCCCATCTCACGACGCTGCTCAGGAGGCATGGATTCCATCGACAGGACATCCTGCACTAGGCGGCCGACATGGCCTGGTGGATGCAAAAGTCCGGTTACACGGTGCTGCACGGTCTCGCTCAGGCCCCCGCTCATTGCAGCCAGCACCGGCTTGGCATGATCAAAGGCTTCGTAAACCATGAGCCCCAGAGGTTCCCACCATAGGGAGGGAGCCACCAGCGCACGACAGCGCTGCAACGCCTCATTTTTCGCCGTGCCGCTGATGTGACCCAGGTAGCAGATGCTCGGATTGTCGAGGGCAGCTTGTCTGACGTACTCTGCCAGGGCTCCATCCCCCGCCACCTGAAGCATGGGCGTCGCTTCACCGAGCTGCATGCGAAGGTCATGCCAGGCAGCGATCAACTCACGAACGCCCTTTTCAGGAATCAGACGCCCCAAAAAGAGGTAACAACCGGCGTCTTCATGAACTGGAGGCACCGGCATGGCATCCCAGGAATGACGGAGGACGTGCAACCGATCCCTGGGCACGCATCCATGATCCGCAAGCTGGTCAGCCATGAACTGGGAGATGCAGATCCAGGCTTTCACGCTCTCCAGCCAGCCACTGCGGTGAAGCCCATGAAGCATGAGCGCGCAGAGCAGGCTTTGCGCCCTGCCCTGCCAGGCACCAGCGCGGATTTCACCACGATAGTCGCCCTGCAGCGGAGCTGTCTGAACACGTCCCTCATAAAAAAGAGAACCCCCCACCGAGAAGGGCCGGTAGTTGTGCAGGTATTGAATGACAGGAAGCCTCCGACGCAATGCCGTGCGGTAAAGCGAAGGGGAACCCACGGGATAAATGTTGTGGAAAAGAGCTGCTTGCGCCGAAGCCTTGGAGGCCGCCCGGCCGAATTCAGCCGCAGAGGTGGGATTGTAAAAGAAGCGCGCCGCCTGCTGAAGCTTTCCCGGAGCCTCTGGCCCCCTCCACGCTGCGCTGTCAAAGAAGCAGCGAGGCACTTCATGCCTGAGTGAGAGATGACGCTGGATGCGGTCCACGGACTTCTCTTCGCCGCCGGCCTGGAGGTAGCGGTTGAAGACCTGGAGAATCACCTTCGGATGGCTCATGACACCCTCTGCTTTTCAGCCCATGCCTCCAGCACATAGAGCATCCAGACACGCTGACTGAGCTGCCAGCCATGCTTGGCATCCACGGAACTGTCGAAGTAATCGCGGCAGATGCTCTCGACCTGCCGGGGGGCCAGCCAGCCGCGCTGGCGGCAGGTGCTGGAGAAAAGCGTGTCCTCAATGCGCTGACGCCATTTCGGTGTCCGCATCCATTTCATCAGCGGAAGAGTGAAGGTCTTCTTGCTGCGGTCGGCATAGATGTGCTCAGGCAGCAGGTCGCGGCAGGCCTCGCGCAGGATGATCTTGCCCTCATGCATGCTCATCTTCGCCTCAGGTGGAAGGCGTGCCGCCAGCTCAAAAAGGTGTTTGTCCACCAAGGGCACGCGCAGCTCCAGGGAATGGCTCATGCTCATCACATCATTGTCACGCAGCAGCATGTCGGCGAGGTAGGTCTGCGTTTCGGCAAAAAGCAGTTCATGGAGCCAGCTGTCGGGTGCGGAAAGAGGTGCCTCACGCTTCAATCGCAACGCCTCGCCAGGCTCCCGCCAGGCATGGCCGCTCAGCAGTCCCACTTCGTCCTGGGTGAAAAGTGCCCGGGATGAGCGCTGAATGGCAACAGGCGTGCTGCCGTGACCTCCGAGGATGAAAAAGGCGGCCTTCCAGAGCGGATGACCACGCCAATCCAAGGGCAAAGCCTTTTGCAGAAGGCGGGCCGCTCCGCCCAAACCGCGCAGGGGCGACTGCAGGGTCAGGGAAGCAAGCCGGTGCAAGGCATAGCCTGCCCACCATTCGTCTGCGCCCAGGCCACTGAGCACCACTTTGACCTCGCGTGCGGCAAGCCTGGAAATAAGCCAGGTGTTCAGGGCATCTCCAGTAGGTTGGTCCAAGCTGGCGATGTATGGGTCCAACAAAGACTCGACTGCGTCACTGGAAACACGTTCCGCATAAAATTCGCAGCCTAAATGGCGGGCCGTGCGTGCTGCAGCGTCGGTTTCATCCGGCACGCCTGCATCCTGCTCATAACCAAGGCAGAATGCCTTGATTTCTGACTGACCAAGATGGCGCATGGCACCTGCCATGAGGGTGGAGTCGAGACCACCGCTCAAAAAGACCCCCACGGGCACATCAGCGACAAGGTGGGCCTGCACGCTTTCCAGCACGGCACTGCGGACGAGCCGGTGCTGCTCCTTTACATCCCGAACCCATTCGCGTTCCCCTTGCCAGACAGGCATGAACCAGCGCTCGATTTCGATGCTGCCATCCTTCCAGATCATCCGGTGTCCCGGCGGCAGGCAGCGGATGTCATCCTCCACCGTGTCAGGAGCCTGGAGGCAGCCCCAGCGCAGGTAGCCGGCGAGCGCCTGCGGCGAAAAATTCAACTGAGAACGCCCCAGCAGCACCCGCAGAGCGCGCACCTCCGAGGCATAACGAAGCGTCCCGTCGGCATCCAGATGGTAGTAGAGCGGCTTGATGCCAAAGGGATCACGCGCCAGGCACAGAGAGCCGCGGACATCATCGCGCCAGGCAAAGGCAAACATGCCTCGGAGCAGCGGCAGCACCCTGCCCAGGCGGTTCCGCGAAAGCAGTGCTCCAAGCACCGCAGAATCTCCGCTGGAGAGCATTTTCACCGATCGCAGATGAGCCTCGCGCAGCTCACGGAAATTGTAGATTTCTCCATTGAAGGTCAGCGTCTGATGACCGTGCTCAAAACTCATCGGCTGATGGGCCTGATCACTCAGATCCAGGATGGAAAGGCGCCGGAAGCCCATCCACCAGCCTTCACCATGCTCCTGCCCCTCATCATCCGGACCGCGATGTTCAAGAGCCGACAGACATTGCTGCTGACGTCGACGAGCCTCCCCGGTCCAGGCTAGGCCTGCTTTTTGAAACCATCCGGCAAATCCGCACATAAGTTTGTCTGTCAGATGGAAGTTGGCGCAGCCTTCACCAGCCAGCGATGCTTCCCGGCAGCCGTTTTTTCGACTTCCCGAACCTCGATGAGCCGGAGCTCAAAATCATCCCCCAGCTTGTGCAGGAGTCCCGTGCGAAGGGAATCGAGGCGTGCGGCCTGCCACTGAGGTCCCGGCTGGTAGCGAAACTCCACTTTGCCAGGTTCCGAATGAGCAAACTGCACCGCGAGCAGGCCATCAAAAATGCGGTCGTGCATGTTGAGTGCCGTGAGGGAGATTCGCCGCCCAGTGGCACTGGTGAGAAATTCATAATCACGGCCTACGACGGCATCGATCTCGACCATCGGCAGTTCATGGTCCAGCAAGGCGGCGGGTTTCGCATAATCACCGGTTCGGTAGCGGATCAGTGGCATGACCTGATTGTGAAATGAGGTGCCGATGATCTCTCGCAGGCCGTTTTCATCCGGCTCGCCCAATTCAACCAACCCATAAGCAGGCCAGAAATAGAGGTGATCTGAATGCCTGCCCTGCCCCGCCAGTACCACACGCTCGCTATGCCCATACCAATGGAACACCGGGCAGCCAAACACAGCCTCCAAATACCTCTGGGACTCCAGCGTGAGTTTTTCTGAGCCACAAAGCACCGACGTCAGCGGGAAATCGAGCTTCTTCCCGGTCTGCTCCAGTGCGCGGGCCAGCATCAAGGCCGCACTGGGGTAGGCATGGAGGTGATGAGGCCGGAAACGGTTCAGTGCAGAAAAGTATTCCGGCAGCCGCGTCATCGTCAGATGGTAGGAGGAAAGAATCAGCCAGTCACGCGTGGCATCGTAACTTTGAATGCTGCCCTGGGCGCAGCTGGAAGTGACTCCTCCACGAATGACCGCCACGCGGTCGCCAACACGGTAGCCGCGCCTCGCCCACTGAGCCTCCAAGTAAGCCTGCTCCTTCGGGCGGGAGACTCCCTGATGGAGGTAAAAACCCACAGGAACGCCGCTGGAGCCGCCAGTGGTGATGTAAAGACGCCGACTGGGTGAAATGTCCGGGTTCACCAGTTCCGCCCGATGAAGAACCAGATCCTGCTTGGTTAGGCACGGATACCCTGAAAGCTCCTCCAGGGACTCGAACTGGGCTGGATTGACACCCATTTCAGCAAATCGACGTGCATAAAGCGGTGCCCGGCTGGCAGCGAGGAGGCTTTCACGAAGAGCCGTCGTCTGGTAGCGGCGAATGGTTTCCACATCCCAGGCTTCAGACTCACGAGCCTCCCTTTGAAATCGCTCATAGGAAGCCCCGTAACGCCAGGAGGCTGGCAGCAGCCGGTAGGCGCGGCCTGCGAGGCTTTTCATCACCGGCGGCGCGGCCTCATAGAGACGGAGCAGCGGGTAGAGTCTGTCTTCCAAAGACATCCGTTTTCGGCTTCGCGGCCGACATCGGGCGATGAGGCCGCCCAAAAGATCACAATCTCATCCCGACCTAGGCGGCGAGACGGCGGAAACGACGCAGCATCACAGCCAGTCCAGTGCAAGCAATCAGAAGGGCACCACTGGGCTCTGGAACAGGCGAAAGAATCACGAGAGCGTCCTGCCAGTTGTTCGGATCGTTGACCGAGTAGGTGGTAGCCAGAATCTGGTAGCCGCCCTCGGCCACATAGTTGTCAAAGAAAGAACCCCCTGCCTTGCTTTCCACGTCAGCCACAATGGTGTCAAAGATGGTCTGACGGTTGAAGATGGCGGTCGGATCTGAGGAGTTTCCGGCAAAGAAATTGAAGTCCGACATGTCGGTGAACTCGGCCAGGGTTTTGACCGGTTTCCCGTACATTTCCGAAATGAAGTTCTGCACCGCAAAGAAGGAATTGTAGAACTGGTTGTCGCTTCCGAAGTTGGCGGCTGTGCCATCCTGCTCAAGGAAACGGCCCGACGCACCGGCAAGGCTCCAGGGAAGGTAGCTGTCCAGCACGTACTCAATGATGCGTGTCTGGGGCGTGATGACGCTGCTGTAATAGCCAGGATTGGCGCTGTAGAAGTCGGAACGCTCGGTATTCTGCTCAGACCAGCCATCCATGACGGACAAGGCATCCGCGATGAATGCATCCCCAGGGCCTGCAGCCGCAGAGCCGTTGGGCTCCACGCACATCCACCAGTAAAGTTCGCCATTGACGTCGTACAGGCCACCGTAGCCATCGCGAGCAACGATCGTGTTGACCGGATCTGGGTCCAGATCCACGCCATTCACAGCAACGACCTGCCCCTGCAGCGCGGCAGAAACGCTGCACAGAGCGAGGGCAAGAAACAGAACCTTCGTTTTCATACAGGCAAAAATCTCATGGATTTGGCTGACCACAATGCGGAAATTTTAAAAATCTTGTTATTTTTTGTTCACCAATTGCCCTCCAGGCCCTGACAAGACCTGCTTAACCCAGACCTCCAGGCCTACCGCAACCCAAAGGGCTTCAGCGGCCGCCTTGTCTGCGGAATTGGCAGTCACTCGCTCCCAAACACGCTCCACTGCCCTGCCTTCCAGGATACCTCTTTTACTTAACCCAGGCAGCCATTCCTCTCTCACCCGTTGCATGACGGCCGGGTCACGAAAAAAGCCGGTCAAAGGAACATCAAAGCCGCCTTTTTTCCGGTAGGCGAAGGTCTGGCCAAATTCCGCCGCTGCCAGCTTCTTGATGACCCTTTTGGTCCCCCTCATCCGGGCATTCAGGCCATAACAAGGGCTGACCAGCGAAGATTCTGGCAACGACCGTGCTGCCCTCACCACCCCCAGGTCCAGGAAGGGCACCCGGCATTCCACCCCGTGAGCCATGGTCATTTTGTCCTGACGCAGGAGCAGGTCGGGCAGGTAGGTTTCTGTCTCGTAGCGGATCTGCCGGGCAAGAGCGCTTCCAGGGATTTTGTTCAAATGATCCATGCGCTGGGCCAGGGCATCCTCCAGACGGGCATCAGGCAGCAATTCCGTGATCAGTGATGCAGCCCCATAGGCTGAACTTGCGACGATCTGCCGCTCCAACCCTTCTCTGGCTTGGCCCAAAACCCTCCAGAGCCGGCCCTGGGCATGACCCGCAAGACGGGCCCCGAGCCGGAAAAGCCCGGACTGCCGCTGCTGAAGCATCGTGTAGTAGTAGCGGTTGTAGCCAGCAAACAACTCATCGCAGCCTTCACCTGTCAGCAGGACCTTCACATTCTGGCGCGCCTGCCTGGCGAGGAGGTCCAGGGCCAGGGTATTGGGGTTTCCAGGCGGGCCATCCAAGTGCCAGGCCACTCGCGCGAAATCTTCCCCAAACTGCTTTGGACCGAACAAATAGCGGTGACTGTGCACACCTGCCTTTCTGGCAGCTTCGGTGATCCAGACATCCTCGCTGAACTGAGGATCTCCAAACACGATGGAGAAGCTGTGCCGGGTCTCACCACCGCCACGAGCGGCCTCCAGGGTGATCAAAGAACTGTCTATGCCGCCGCTGAGCTGCGTGCCCAGCGGCACATCACTGACGAGCTGGCTGCACACAGCACGACGGAGCGCCTGGCGCACCCTTTCCTCCGGTGCTCCCGGCATTTCAGCCGCATCTGGCAGAGTCCAGTAGCGCTGGATGGCCTGGGCACCTCCCGGCCGCCACATCATGACATGCCCCGGCGGCAGTTGGTAAACTCTGCGCAGCAGCGTGCGATCCCAGGCGGTGTAGCGAAACATGAGCTGCTCCGCCAGATGCTCTGTCGCCAGTTCCGCACGGAAACCCGGATGCTGGAGAAAGGCCTTCATCTCCGAGGCAATCAGCAATGTGCCGTCTTCCAGAAGGGTGTGATAGAGAGGCTTGATGCCAAAAGGGTCGCGAGCGACGCGCAACACCCCAGCCTTCACGTCCGCGATGGCGATCGCAAACATGCCCTCAATTCTGGCCAGCATCGTCTCCCAGCCGAACTCCTCATAAAGCCGCAGGACCACCTCCGTGTCGGAATGCCCGCAGAACTCCAGACCTCGAGCCTGGAGCGCCTCACGCAGTTCACCAGCGTTGTAGATCTCCCCATTGAAAACCAGCACGACACCACAATCTCGGCTCGCCATCGGCTGATGACCGGCCTCAGAAAGATCCTGGATGCTCAGCCTGGCAAATCCGAAGCCTGCATCCATGCCGGCAGGAAGAGAAGCCCCTGGCCGGTGAGCGGCACTGCGACCCTGGTTAAAAGACAGGAGATGGAACCCTTCATCATCTGGCCCCCGGTGCCTGATGGAGGCAAGCATGGCTTCCAGGACACCCCCTGAAGTCATGGGACGTCCATCCGGTGAAAAGCAGCCGACAAAGCCACACATGATCAACAAATGAATTCAGCAGCCCACGGTCGGGCAGTGCTTACACGCGACGAGACTTCAGCAGACGTGAGCGCCAGTCCATGAAATACCTTTCCAAGAAGGGCCCGACGAAAACGAGAACGGCAAGCACCAGCAGAATTTCGAGGCTCGTCAGAAGGGCGGGCCGGCTTTTCGCCAGTCCTGGCAAAAGCAGGTCACCGGCGTAATTCACGAGCACAAAGAGGGGCACATGGAGGATGTAGCAAGGGTAGCTGAACTGCCCCAGCCAGCGGCAGACCACACCTGCAGTGGTGCGCATCGAAAGACGCAGATGGCCGGCTCCGGCGATCAAAAGCACCAGCCCTGGAATCGCCCCCCAGGAGGTGAAATGCCTGCCCCACGAAGGGTAGTGCTTGTAGCGCAACAGCCACTCCAGAATCATCACCAGAAAACTGGAGACGATCCCCAGCAGCCAGACCCGGCGGCTGACATTCATGCTGCCCCAGACACCTCCCAGCCAAGCACCCGCAAGCCAGGCTGGTGCCAGTACGCAGACGGTCCAAAGACCATTCACGGCAGTGCTGTGCTCCAGACGGTGAAGGCCGTGCCACAGGAAGAAAATGCCAGCC
>CALDGV010000117.1 GCA_937941745.1 uncultured Prosthecobacter sp.
GCATGGAAGGGCCCAAGGGCGGCCCTGGCATGAGGGAAATGCTCTCCCCCACCTCAGCCATCATGGGCAAGGGCCTGGGCAAGGACGTGGCCTTCATCACCGACGGACGTTTCAGCGGCGGCAGCCACGGCTTCGTCATCGGCCATGTGACGCCGGAAGCTTTTGTGGGCGGCCCGATCGCGGTCATCAAGAATGGCGATCCCATCACCATCGACGCCGAGAAGCGCAGCATCACGCTGGGCATTCCTGACAAGGAGCTGAAGGCACGTCTGGCCAAGTGGAAGCAGCCCAAGCCGCGCTACACCCGCGGTGTGCTGGCCAAGTTTGCGAAGCTCTGCTCCAGCGCCAGCGAAGGTGCGGTGACAGACAAGAATCTGTAAGGCAGCCAATCCATCCAAGAAACCTCCGGAGCCTCACGGGCTTCGGAGGTTTTTTGTCATCAGGCATCCAGCGCCTGTGCAAACCTTGAGATGAGGTCGGCGCTGTCTTCAAGACCCGCCGAAACACGGATCAAGTGGCTCGGCACGCCGCAGCTCGCAGCCCAGGGCAGCTCTTCGTAATGAGCCAGCAGCGTGTAGGGGCAGACAAGGGTGAAGTTGGTGCCGAGGCTGGGACCTTTGCAGACCCGGAGGGCATCGTAGAAACGCGGGCTGGCATTTTCCGCGTCCTTCAGCAGGAAGGAAAAGAGGCAGCCGTAGCCGCCCTGGTCACGGCGGATGAATTCGTAGCCGGTGCCGCCCTGCCACTTGGCATGCCAGACCTTCTCCACCTTCGGATGCGCGCTCAGAAACTCCGCCAGCGCCAGGGCGTTGCGGCTCATCCGCTCGGCACGCTGCACGAAGTCGCGGCTGTTTTGCTCCAGCGCCACGGCATCCCCCCGCCAGAGCGTGTGATCCGCATTCTGCTTCAGAAAGGCAGAGAACGCCGCGTGATGAGGTGAAGCACGGTTGAGGATGACACTGCCGGCGAGAACATCGCCAGCTCCTGAAAAGCTTTTGGTCAGGCTGGTGGTGACAATGTCCGCCACCTTCATCGCATCGGCATGGGCCACGGTGGAGATGGTGTCATCAATGATGATGGGCACTCCTGGCTGAAGGGCGGCGCGCAGTTCCAGAAGCCTTGGCAGGTCCACGCAGCGCAGCATCGGATTGCTGGGCGCCTCGCAGAAGATCCCTGCCAGCTTCTCGGACCTCAGCAGCGCGGCCAGCTGCTCATACTCCGCGTGATCGATCATCGGCAGAAAGTGCACGCCGCTGCCAAAGAGCTGCTGCAGCTTCAATACATCCACGTAGGGGAAGTCGAGCTGCGCCGTTTTGAGCCCCGGGAAAAGGGTCGTCAGCATGCGGTGCACGGCAAAGTTTGCCGCCATGCCGGAGGGAAAGAGAAAAACATCCTCCGGCTGCTGGCCGGAGAGCTGGGCGAGCCTTTCCGCGATGACTTTGCCGGCGGCAAGACCTTCATCGTCCGTAACAGGGCTCTTTTGCCTTCCAAGGGCATCGCAGGCCTGACGGGTGCTGACAATCTCCCCGCAGAAACGCCAGAACTGGCGGGCGGTGGGGTAGGCTTCCTCGCCGAAAATGGCGACGCCGATGCCTTCGCGCCAGCTCACGGCACGACCCTTGAAACCCTGACGTGCAATGAACTCCAGGCAGCGCTCTGCATGCAGCAGGCGCGGGAAAACCAGGCAGCGCTCCCCCGTCGAGGCCAGTTCTGCCTCCGCCACGGAAAAAAGCTCGCTGACCGCCGGAGGGCAGCAGAAGCGCGGATAGCCGGAACGGAATTTCGAGACCACCTCAGGATCCTTTTCCTCATAGCGAATGACATGCCGCCAGAGCGGCAGGCTGACACTGACGCCGAACTCGTCATCCGGCAGCGGGCTGCCCAGCGAGTCGGCCTGCCACAGAGGGTGATGGAGAAGATCGGACATGGGGAGGTGCTGTTTAAAGAGGCTTGGCAGCGTGGCAAGAAGGTGATGGATGCGCTCTGGACATGCCGGATGCTTTATGATGCGATGACGCCCATGAACCCCGAGACCAAGCCTCGCCTGCTGCCGCTGATTCTTTTCACCAGCGCCTACATGCTCGCGGCTGTCCTCGGATCATGGCTGCAGGGAAACAAGGAGTTCATCTTCTACATCGTGGTGATGCTGGTGCTGATCGGCGTCATGAGCCTCGTGCACCGCCGTGTGGTGCTCACGACCGGCCTGCTCTGGTGCCTCTCCGCCTGGGGACTGGCGCACATGGCGGGCGGGCTGGTGCTGCTGCCAGCCGGATGGCCTTACAATGGGGATCATGCGGTGCTCTACAGCTGGTGGATTGTGCCGCAGCAGCTCAAATATGATCAGGTCGTTCACGCTTACGGCTTCGGCATCACGACCTGGCTTTGCTGGCATGCGCTGAAGTCCTCCATGGCCCGTGCCTGGAGGCTGGATCTGAAGCCGACCTTCGGCCTCATGGTGCTCTGTGGCGCCGCCGGAGTAGGCTTCGGCGCCTTGAACGAGGTGGTGGAATTCATTGCCGTGCTCACGATCCCCAACACCAACGTCGGCGGCTATGAAAACACGGGCTGGGATCTGGTGGCCAACCTGGTGGGAGCCTCCGTGGCGGCGCTGGTGATCCGCCTCAAGGCCTGAAAACACCAAAACGGGCCATATTCGCAGCGATACATCCCCATCATCAAAACGATTTCACCGTCCACTTTTGCCATGAACCGTCGAACCCTTCTTTCTCACACCTCCGCGCTCGGCGTTGGAGCCGCGCTTACCGCCACCACAAGGCTCCGTGCCGCGGACAAGGCGGGGAACAAGCTCAAAGTCGCCGTCATCGCACTCGGACGCGGCATGGGCCACGTGCAGGCGCTGCTGGCCTTGCCAGACGTGGAAATCGCCTACCTCGCGGAGATCGACTCCACCCGTCTGGACCGCGGACTGAAAGTCGTGGCGGACAAGCAGGCCACCTCGTGCCAGGGCGTGAAGGACTTCCGCAAGATCCTGGAGGACAAGACGGTGGA
>CALDGV010000118.1 GCA_937941745.1 uncultured Prosthecobacter sp.
CGATCCCGAATTCGGCGCACATTTTGCGGGTGCGGGGATGCATGGGAAAGACGATGCGTGTTCAGGTTTATCTGCGCAAGAAGCCAAAGCAACGCCATGAAGGGCGTATTCACACAACATGAAGCCAAAATCCACCCGTCGGGCCATCCTCGCTCTGCTCTGCCTTTCTACCATTCTGAGGGCGGAAACGCCCCCCGCCGGTCTCCGCATCGCCACCGCCGGCCACAGCTTCCATGTCTGGATGCCCGGACTGCTCATGCAGATTGCCAAAGAAGCGGGCATCACCGGCCATCAACAGATCGCGCTGTCGGCCATCGGCGGATCGCGCACGATTCAGCATTGGGATGCACAGGGCGAGAAGCAGAAGATCAAACCCGTGCTCATGGAGGGCAAAGCCGACGTGCTGACGCTCTCGCCCATCTTCCTGCCGGATGCCGGCATCGAAAACTTCGTGAAGCTCGGCCTGGAGCACAATCCGAAGATGCGCATCACCGTGCAGGAGTTCTGGATGACCTACGATGATCAGGCGCTCTGGGGGCCGGGGAAGCAGCGTGGGCCGGTGGACCGCGACAGCAAAACGATGGCCGACCTCCACGCGGCGCATGACGACTACTTCAAGTCTATGGACGATCATGTGCGCGAGCTGAATGCAAAATACGCCAAGGACAAGCCCGCTGTCTTCGTCGTTCCAGTCGGCCAGGCAGTGATGGAACTGCGCCGCCTCATCATCGAAGGCAAGGCACCCGGCATCGCGAAACAGAGCGACCTCTTCACCGACGCCATTGGCCATCCGCGCGACCACGTCAAAGCCATCGCCGCCTACTGCCACTTCGCCGTCATCTACGGGCGCTCCCCTGTTGGCCTCCCAATGCCCGCCGCCATCGCCAAACTGCCCGAGGCAGAAAAACTCAACGCCCTGCTCCAAAAACTCTCCTGGGATGCCGTCACCCAGCATCCGCTCAGCGGCGTGAAGTAGCCGTCACCGCTCCGCGTGACGAGCAAAGCGCTCCGCAAACAGAATGGAAGTATCAAATGACAAACTCTCATCCTATCCGCGTGAAGTTCACGCTCATCACGCGGAGCGATGATGGCCAATCTCTCAAGCCATGCCCTGCTTCAAGCTCGCCCTCGCGCAAACGCCAGTTCTGAAGGTGATGAAGCTCTTCGTTCCGCTATTTGGCTTTGCCCTGCTGTCATGCGCGATGGCCGATGAGGCGTCCATCCGCGCCGCCGTCGCCAAATCGTTGCCGCTGCTGGAGTGCAGCTCGGTCATTGCCATTGACGAGCGCTCGAACTGCTTCACCTGCCATCACACCGGCCTGCCGGTGATGGCTTTCATCACCGCACGCGAGCGCGGCTTCAAGATTGACGCGGGCAATCTTCAAACACAGCTCCAGTTCACCGCCGATTTCCTCGCCAAAGGCCGCGTGAACTACCTGCAAGGCAAAGGTCAGGGCGGGCAGGCCTTCACCGCAGGATCGGCGCTTTGGACGGTCAAACTCGGGAGCTCGAAGCCCGACACGAACACCGAGGCCGTGGTCGAGTATTTGCTCGGCCATCAAAAAGAACTCGGACACTGGAAGCCGCCGTCCATCCGCCCGCCGAGCGAGGAAAGCCCCTTCAGCGCCACTTTTTTCGCACTCGAATCCATCCGGCACTTCAGCGACTCCTCGCAACAGGACCGCGCGAATGTCCGCATCGCCCAGGCGCGCGACTGGTTGTTCAAAACGCCCGCGCAGAACACCGAAGACCGCGTTTTCAAGCTGTGGGCGCTTCATTCCGTCAGCGCCGACACAAAGGCCGCCGCGCAAGACCTCCTTCGCTCGCAACGCGAGGACGGCGGCTGGTCCCAGCTTGAAAGCATGACCTCCGACGCCTACGCCACCGGCACCGCGCTCGTCGCACTGCATCGCACCGGCAGTGTCACGGCGGATGATCCAGCGTTTGAGCGCGGCCTTCAGTGGCTGCTCAAAGCCCAGCTCCCCGATGGCTCCTGGCACGTTGTTTCACGCGCCAAGCCGTTCCAGAAATACTTCGAGTCCGGCTATCCGCACAGCAAAGACCAGTTCATCTCCATCACCGCCGCCTGCTGGGCCACCACGGCGCTCGCGCTCGCCTTGCCTGTCGCGCAATAGCGTGTCCCTCGTGCGCGTAGTCGTGTCACGATGAATCTCTCCCGCTTTGCTCTGCTCGCTTGTTTTGTTTCCACGGCTCTCCGGGCTGATCTTCCCAAACCGCCCCTTGAACCCACGCTGCGTGCGGTTGATTTGACGATCGGTGAGTCTGCCGAGGTGAAACTGGCTGATGGCAGCAAGGCCAAGGTCAAACTGCTCGACGTGCAGGAGAAGCGCGACTCCATGGCCAAGGCGGTGCGTGAGGCGAAGGTGAAAGTCGAGATCAACGGCGCTGAAGCCTGGCTCACGAGCGCAAATTACAACCTGCCGCAAACTGTCGGCGGTGTGCAGATCGACTGCCCGATCACGCGCGGCTACAACGCCGACAGCGGGCAGGATTCGTGGGGACTCGAAAAAGATGCGCGGTTGCGTTTGTGGCCCGCAGGATCGCCGTGGATCAATCCGGGCACGTTTGTGTATCCGCTGAAACAGCGCTGGTTCGCCACCTCGACGCAGTTCTCCAACGAGCCGACCTATGTCGATGGCGGCGACAAACCGGACCGGAAGAAGATCTATTATCACAACGACCTCGACTTCGGCGGCTGTGAAGGTTTGACGGAGGTCGTGGCGGCCACAGATGGCCTCGTGGTGAGTGTTTCGGAGAAGACGCTGCCGGGTTACTCGCTCACGCCGGTGAGGCCGCGTTACGATGTGGTTTATCTGCTTGATGAACGTGGCTGGTATTATCGCTACAGCCACCTGCACACGATTGATGCGACAATCACGATGGGATCGCGCGTGAAGATGGGCCAGCGCATCGGCATCCTCGGCAAGGAAGGCGCGAGCGGAGGCTGGACGCATCTGCATTTCGGCATCAAGAGCCGTCAGCCTTCCGGCAAGTGGGGCACGCAGGAGGCCTATGCCTTCGCATGGGAGGCCTACGTTCGCGAAAACAAGCCTGCGATCATCGCCGTGGCGCGTCCACATCACTTCATTCGTGCTGGCGAGACGATCACGCTCGACGCGTCGAAGTCCTGGGCATTCAGCAGCATCAAAACCTACGACTGGACCTTCACCGACGGCCAAACGGCCTCTGGTGCGGAAATCGAGCGCACTTACTCGAAACCGGGTGCCTACAGCGAGATCCTGAAAATCACGGATGACGCTGGAAACGTGAGCTACGACTTCGCCATCGTCCAAGTCATCGGCAGCGACGAAAAGAACCTGCCGCCGACCATTCACCCCACCTTCTGGCCCACCACCGGCGTCAAGCCCGGTACCGAGATCACCTTCAAAGTCCGCACCTTCCGCACCACCGGCGGCGAAACTTGGGACTTCGGCGATGGCACACCGAAAGTCAGCGTGAAGTCCGATGGCAACGCCAAAGCCCTCGCCAAAGACGGCTACGCGATCACGCAGCATGCGTTCTCGAAGCCCGGTGATCACCTTGTCACCGTCGAGCACACGAACGAGCGCGGCGAACGCGCCGTGGGCCATCTGTGGGTGCGGGTTGAATGAATCCGAAAGACAGGCGCGTGGATCTCGTATTTTGGCAAACGGTATACCAAATGCAGACACCCGCCATCAGCGCCTCACGCTCCGATTCAGCCGCATCGAGGCTGCGGGCGGACATTCTCAGCGGCAGCGCCGGGCCGGGCACTTTGCTGGCTGAATCGGCGGTGGCGCTGCGTCTCGGCGTGAGCCGCGTGCCGGTGCGCGAGGCATTGTTCACGTTGGAGCGCGAGGGGTTCGTCGAGTTCAGCCCCACGGGCCGCGCTTTTGTGAAAAAACTGACTCCACAGGACTTTGAGGAGCTGTTTGTGCTGCGCCTCACGTTGGAGCCGCTGGCTTCGCGATTGGCGGCCCCGAAGCTAAAGGGATCTGCCTCCAGGCTCGAAAAGAATCTCGCCGCCACGCGTCGT
>CALDGV010000119.1 GCA_937941745.1 uncultured Prosthecobacter sp.
GCATCCGTGGCCACGTGGAGCACGCCACCCTCCCGCATCACCCGCCAGAACACGTCAGGATCATCATTGCGTGAAGCAAGCAGCAGAGCAGGCAGCGAGGCTGCCATCGCCTCAATGGCGGCATAGGAGTAAATGTGGAGGACCACATCTGCCGAAGCCATGAGGTCGGAAAAGCGCACCTCGGGAGCGGTGACGCGGATGTTTGAAGGAGGTTTCAAGCTCCTGAAATGCTGCTCGCGGGCGCAGATGTGCCGGTGATGGCAGCCATCGAAGCTGAAGCGCGCCTCGGGTCTTTCGCGCACGGGATGGAGCTTGATGGCGAAATCCCAATCAGGCAGCCGTCTGGCAGTTTCCGTCATCATTTCCAACGCCCAGAAACTGATCATCGGGGCGGGGGAGGAGTTGAGCCCGTGAAAGGAAGTGTCGGCAAGGATCACCAGCGGGCGTTTGCCTGGGATGCAGGTTCTTGGAGCGGCAGGTGGCAGGCGGTGTGTTTTGACCGCGGTCATGCGTGAGCTTTGCATTCCACGCTCTTCGGCAAAGACCTTCTGGCGCAGGTCATCGTAAAACAGCACGTCTGGCTCAAAGCACAGTTTCGGCCACATGGCATTGTCGAGGCTGTAGGCGGCGACCTCGATGCCTTGCTCACGGGCGGCGACCAGCCACATGAGTTCGATTTTGCCATACATGCTGCCCACCAGGACCCGCTGCGGACGGAGCCGACGAAGGTGTTCGCGGGCCTGGATCAAGGCGGATGCATGCGTCGGGTAAACTTCACGTGCCGCCCATTCTCCCAGTGCATGAAGAGATTCATGGTCGGAGAGTGGAGCGGCACCTTCATGCGCCTTTTCCCAGTCGCTCCGCCAGGCTTTCCACCATGCCAGGTAGTCGGCTTTGAGGCATTGCAGTTCTTCTTCGGAGGGGGCTTTGAAGGCTGGGGCTCGTCGCCAGCCTGCGGCAGCACCTTCTTCTCCTAAAATCACATCCACCCGGGGGTCGGCGCAGAGCCAGGCATCACCAGGAACGGCTTCAGGAAGCCTGAATGCCTGGCGTTTGGCTGATTTCTTCTGATGCCGCCAGCGTTGCAGTCGGCGGCGGAGCATCCACCAAGCCGAGGGCTGCCCGGGATCAGGTTCCAGCGTCTTCATGGGCACGCCCAGATGTCGGGCCACCTGCTCCCAGGCGGGCAGGCAAACTCCACTGCCTGGAGCAACAATCACTTCCTGCCAAGGTCCGAGCGTCAGGAGCGGCTTGGCCTCCTCCAAGACCCGCAGATAGGGCATCACCTGACGCATCGCGTCCATGCTTATGCATGCGCTGCGAAAGAGCCTGCCTGTTTCCAGGCCTGGCTGGGCGGCTCGTTCTTCCAAAAAGGCATCCAGCAGGCTTTCCATCCGCCCGTTCAGCCGCGCGATCACCTCGCCCGGGTAGGTGACTTCTGGCGAGATGACTTCGGCTCCCTGCTCCCGCAGCCGTTTAGGCAGGCGTGCATCATTTTCATAAACCACGGCCCGGCTCCAGTCCGACACGGCTTTTTCCAGGCCGTATCTCCCAAAGGCACCATAGATGACCAGGGTCTTCTTCATGGCTTGGAGGTCTTCACGGTCAATCCGAGCCGCTCCACGCAGCCCTGAAGGTGGGCTTCGAGGGAGAAGAGACCTTGCGCACGTTTCTGCAAGGCCTGGGTTTCAGAGGCGAGGCGCTTCGGGGCACGTAGCAGGGCATCCATTTTGGCGACAAGCAACCCAGGCTCGAAATCGGAGCTGACGAAGAACTCCTGATGCGGCCCGAAGATGTCCTCTGCGCCTTCACATGGATACATGAAGCAGGGACGACCTGCCAGACAGGACTCCATGACGGAGCCGGGAAGGGCTTCCCGAAGGCTGGTCAGCAGGCAGATCTCCGCTTTGGCAAAGAGGGCTTGGATGTCTGAAAAATTTCCCAGCATGACGACACGATCTTCGACAGCGCACTCCTGCATGGCGGCTTGCATCACAGGGGCATAATCCGCATCACAGTCCCCGGCCACGATCAATCCGAGATCCTCGTGGCCCAGGTCAAGGAGCCCGCGCAGCACCCGGACAGCATCGGCCTGCCGCTTCCTCTCCTGCACGCGGCCGATGACCAGGAGCCAGCGCTTCACGGAAGGACTGGCGGTCGAAAGCTTGTGCTCAAGGATGGTCGCCGATTCCGGGCGCGAAGGGGGCAGGAGCACCGCATCGAGAAAGACATGCGTTCGCTGGGCCAGCTCTGGATCTTTTTCCAGGCCCCGGGCGATCTTTAACGAGGAGGGCAGGATGAGGTCATTGCGGTGCAGGTGATACTTCCGGCCCTTGGTGGCATCCGCGATGCCATCGCGCAAAATGGCGGCTGATTTTCCACCCAGGCGCCGGGCCAGTGCTGTGGCGTGAGGTGCCCACCACATCTCATTGCTGATCACCCAGTCCACCCTTTCAAAAGGCAGCTGCTTCGCCAATGAGCGCATGGCGAAGGGGAAGCGCAGCCGCTCGCCGAATTTCCGCCATTCTGGCAGCGGATGCACGGTCACAGGAACCTCAAGCACCGCGCATCGCTCGGTGAATTCTCCTCTTTGTGAGGTGATGACATGCAGGCGGCAGTCCGTGCCCTGCCTGAGCGTGGTGAGCGTGTCCAGCAGGCGGTTCTTGGCACCGCCGCGGCCGGCGGTTTTCTGAATGAAGACAAGGTTTTGGGGCTCGGACACGGGGCAGGGAAGTTCGGAATCAGGATTCATTCCCGAGAAAGGGGCGTTCTGGCAACCTCCGATTCCTCAGGCTGGCATTCGGTGTTTGCCTTGGTGTCAGTTCTGCTGCCAGACTGCCTGGATCACCCATGTCCCGCCCGCTTGCCCTGCTCGTCTTCGCTCTGATGGCCGCCTTTTTCGGCTGCTTTTTTGCTTATCCGATCTGGACCGTGGTGCAGGTGGCCTTTGAGACCCCTGATCATCAGTTCACGCTGGAGTTCCTTGGGGAGGTTTTCGAGAATCCCCTCTACCGCGAAGGTCTGCTGAACTCTTTTCTGATCGCTTTCTGGACCACCCTGGGCTGCACCCTGGTGTCATTGCCGCTGGCACTGCTCTTTGTGCGCTACGAATTCCCAGGCAAGACGATTCTCAACAGCCTCGTCCTCACCCCGATGGTTCTGCCGCCTTTTGTCGGCGCGATCGGCATCAAGGCGATGCTGGGCCAGCAGGGCGCATTGAACAGCCTGCTGATGGACCTGGGGTTGATGAGCCGCCAGGCTCCCGTGGACTGGTTTGCCGAAGGGCAGATTCCCGGGATCGTCATCATGGAGGTGCTGCACCTTTACCCGATTCTGTATCTTAATGTGGCAGCCACGCTGGCGAACCTCGACCCGGCGCTGGAGGAGGCTGCCGCGAGCCTGGGCTGCCCGCCCTGGCGGCGGCTCTGGCGGGTGACGCTGCCAATGATCATGCCCGGCATTTTCGCCGGTGGCACCATTGTCTTCATCTGGGCCTTCACGGAGCTAGGGGTGCCTCTGGTGTTTGATTTTGAGCGTGTCACCGCCGTGCAGATTTTCCGTTCGCTCAATGATTTGAGCGGAAATCCGTTCCCCTATGCCCTGGTGGTGGTGCTGCTTGCCTTCAGTACGCTCATTTATCTGCTCAGCAAGGCGCTCTTTGGCCGGTCTTCGGCGACGGGCGGTGGCCGTGCCACGATGGCCCGTGAGACTCTCCGGCTGCCGTTTTCCCAAGCTTGGCTCTGCACGGGATTTTTTGCCTTGGTGACCTTTCTGGCGGTCATTCCCCACCTGGGGGTGATGCTGTTGAGATTGTCCCGTGACTGGTATGGCACCGTGCTGCCACAGAGCTTTACTTGGGAGCATTATCAGGCGGCTTTAGGGCACGAACTCACGCTCAGTTCGATTTCCAACAGTCTCAAATACTCCGCCCTGGCTTTGATGGTGGCGCTGGTTCTCGGCACAGGCGTCGCTTATGTGAATGTGCGCACCCGTCTTTGGGGACGGCAGTTGCTGGATGCCATGGCCATGCTGCCGCTGGCCGTGCCGGGGATTGTGGTCGCCTTTGGCTACCTCGCCATGACCCGGCCGGGGCAGCCTTTTGACTGGCTGATCCTGGGGGAGGACCCCATTTTGATTCTTGTGATCGCTTACGCGGTCCGGCGGTTGCCGTATGTGGTGCGCTCCGCCAGCGCCGGTTTTCAGCAGGTCAGTCCGGCATTGGAGGAGGCCGCGCAGAGCCTTGGAGCTTCACCCGAGCGGGCATTATGGCGGATCACCCTGCCGCTGGTCGCGCCAAATTTGGTCGCGGGAGGGCTGCTGGCCTTTGCTTTTGCCATGCTGGAGGTCAGTGATTCCATGATTCTGGCGCAGCAGGCGTCGCATTTCCCCATCACCAAGGCCATCTATTCCCTCATGCTTTCCCTGGGCAACGGGCCGCAGATCGCCTCTGCACTGGGTGTTTGGGCCATGATCTTCCTGAGCGTGACCATCGTGGGGGCCAGTGTGCTGCTGGGGAAACGGCTGGGAGCGCTTTTTCGGTGAGGTCAGACGATTTTTCTCGGCATCGGCGCTTCTGTGAACCAAACCAGGGGACGCCGCCGTTTTGAACAGGAGTCTCCTGTCTTGACTCTCACCTCGCCTCCATTGACCGTTTTAGCCCGCATGTCCGACTCGTCTGCCCCTCCGCCAGCCACTCCCTCCATTCCTGACCAGGAAACCATCGCCAAATCCGCTTCGTGGGTGCAGCCTTTGCGCACGGAGATTGCCCGGGTGCTTGTCGGTCAGACACATCTTGTGGACCGCCTGCTCGTCGCCCTGCTGACCAACGGTCACGTTCTGCTCGAAGGGGTGCCAGGCCTCGCCAAAACGCTTGCCGTCCGCACTCTTTCCAGTGCTCTTCACGCCTCGTTCAAGCGCATCCAGTTCACGCCTGACCTGCTGCCGGCCGATGTGGTCGGCACGATGGTCTATCATCCGAAGGACGGAACCTTCTCTCCTCGTCTTGGCCCGATTTTTGCCAATCTCGTGCTCGCGGATGAAATCAACCGCGCCCCGGCCAAGGTGCAGAGCGCCCTGCTGGAGGCCATGCAGGAGCGTCAGGTGACGATTGGCGAAATCTCCCACAAGCTCCCGGATCCCTTCCTCGTGCTCGCCACACAGAACCCCATTGATCAGGAAGGAACTTACACGCTTCCGGAAGCTCAGCTCGACCGCTTTCTACTGAAGGTGCGTGTCGTTTACCCGACGCCCGCTGAGGAGCGCCAGGTGCTGGATGCCATGGCCACCAGCGCGCCCAAGCTCGACGTGAACCAGATCATCGACGCCAGGGAGATCGTCGCCAGCCGCGCGATCGTGAACAACCTCTACATGGATGAGAAAATCCGCGATTACATCGTCGCCATCATCCACGCCACTCGTGATCCAGGCGCCATCGCTCCCCACCTGAAGCTGCTCATCCGCTGCGGCGCCTCGCCACGTGGCACGATCAACCTTGCCCTGG
>CALDGV010000120.1 GCA_937941745.1 uncultured Prosthecobacter sp.
AAGGCCAGGACAAGCGAGCTGGAGCCAAAGCCTGCCGAGCCGCCAAGGTGCGCGATGACATCCATGTTGGCCGCGACGCTGCGCTTGAACCATCCGGCGAGGGTCCAGTCGTCGTTTTTCAGGTCGAGATCGGCGATGTTGAGCGTGCGGTCGAGCCGCACAGCCCCGGCCGTGCCGTTCTCGGTGAGCGCGAGGCTTTTGGCATAACTCGAAAGCGGTGAGTCGGAGGCAAAACTCGATGCGCCGGTGCCCTGCACGTTCAGCGTGGCATCGCGGCCCTGGCCGCTGCTGTCGGTGACATCGCTGTTTTGGAAGCTGTAGTTCAGCAGCGTGCGCTCATCGCGCGTGGTGTCGGTGACGGTGTAGCTGAAGCTGGCGGGGCCGCTGTAGCCTGCGGCGGGCGTGAAGCGGGCGGTGCGGCCATCGGGAAGCAGGGTCACGCTGCCGTTCGTGGCGCTGCCGAACTGGAGCTTGAGGCTGCTCAGGGGTGTTTCGACATCGCTGACGAGCGTGTGGAGGTCGATGTCAATGGGCGCGGCCTGCGTGGTGCTGAGCGTGCCCGCATTGGCCACCGGCGGATAGGCCACATCGACACGATTCACGAAGCTGGTGCGGGAGAGGCCGTTTGAATCCGTGGCGATGGCTTTGAGGTAGTGCGGGCCGCCGGAAAGCGAGGGTGTGATGGAGTAGGGCGCGGTGCTGTCGGTGCCGAGGAGCGTGGCGCCATCGTAAAAGGTCACGCTGGTGATGGCGCCATCCGTGGCGACAGCCTCAGCCGTGATGGTGACGGGACCGGCTCGGCTGATGGAGGCTCCATCGGCGGGCGAGGCGATGCGGGCTTCCGGCGGTGTGTGGCCGTAAGTGAGGGTGAGCTGCGGGCGGTTGGCGGCGGTGGTGTTCTCTTTGGAGCCGTAGGTGACGTAGCCGTCGGCAGTCGTCGTGCTGGCATACACTTTGAAGGAGACCGCTCCGCTGGCAGGCACGGCGCGGGTGACATCCGCGCTGCTGGTGGTCAGGGCGGCCGGTGTCCAGGTGCTCAACACGGCACCGGCGGCCGGTTGGTTGTTCCAGGTGATGCCGGCTTCGGTCCACGTGTGGTCGTCCACCTGGGCCACGGCATGCACGCCGGGCGTGGAGGCCGTCAGGCAGGCCAGCTTGAGGGTGGCGCCCAGCAAGGCACCACCACCTGCTGGCACATCAAAGCGCAGAAAGCTCTCGCGGTTGAAGCCGGTGCCGCTCTTCTTGATGATGAGCGAGGACGCAGTGCCGAAATTGGAATTCACCGACGCAGCGGCGTCATACACATAGCTGTCGGCGACGGGCGTGAGGTTCACGCTTTGCGGAGTGAGCTTGTAAAAGCGCGCTTGGAAGGTCTTTCCCGCCGCGCCGTTCGTGCTGACGCTCAGGATGATGCTGGGCGAGCTTTGCGTGACGGTGACACCCGCGTCCGCGCTGACGAGCGTGCCACCATCGAGGGCGATTTGCAGGTCGATGGTGGTGGTGTTGATCTGGGTGGGATCGCTCACGCTCACATCAATGAAGGGGCCGTCCTCGCGAACCAGCACGCTGGCCTTCTTGTTCGAGGTGATGCCGCCGATGCTTTGCGCGGTGTCGTTCCAAAAGTTCGCTGCGGTGATGCCGAGGTTGCTCTCCTGCACGGCCTGGACGTTGGCGTTGTTGGCCAGCACGGTGATGTGCGCGCGGCGGCGTAGTGGCCGGTGCGGGTGGCGTTGCGGCCGGGAAGCAGCACGTATTGATAGGTGGCGCTGCTGGGATTGCTGCCGTGCTCCAGGGTCAGGCGCAGGTAGTTGCGCGTGATGGGTGCGGTGGATCCATCGCTGTCGATGTCGCTCCAGGCGCCGGTGCGCGCCTCGCGCAGGGCTTTGATGGTGGGCGCGGTGGGGAAGTAGTAGCCGATGTCCGAGCCCGCCACATGCCCGGCGAGATGCGCCCAGCTCGTGCTGCTCATCGTCTCCGTCCAGCCGAGCGTCGCCGGTTTGGCGGTGCCATTCACGGTGAAGGCGTTGTCGCCGGTGCTGCTGATCTTCCGCTGCTCCACGGTGGTCTCGATGGGCCGTGAGTCCGTGCTGGTGATGCCTGCGCCGAGGCAGACGATCTCGTCATCAAACATGAACCACGACTTCTTCCCGGTCAGCGTGACGCCGACACCTTTGAACTGCATGCCGGCGGCGCCGTAGGGTCCCAGCGTGGCTCCACCCACCCAGGCATGGGGCGAAAGCGTGCTCTGTCCCTGCCCGCGCGGGCCGAGGGAGGCGGACTGGTGCGGCAGCTTGGTGTGCGTGACGTCGGCGGTGACGCCCGGAAGCCGGTAGTGGTCCACCGTGGCGTGGTAGGCGTCGGAGAAGGCATTGAGGTCGCCATTGTAGAGCGTGGTCTGGCCGTCGCCGGTGAACCAGCCGCGCAGGTTCTCGCCGTTGATGGATTCAAAGTTCGCAATGCGCGTGGAGCACATCGTCAGGCCAAAACCATGCCCTGGACCGAGGTGGATGACGCGGTCCATCTCCGGAAAAGTGTAGTGCGCGATGAGTTCGCCCCGCGCCGGAATGCCAGAGTCGTTCATCAGCGACTTCGCCAGCTCCAGCGTGGGCAGGCCGCGGCTGGTGACAAAGTTTCGCGTGTAGTCCTTTTGCGCCCACTCCTTGATCATGCGCTTCATGCGCAGGGCGTCGGCGGGCGGCGCGAACTGGGCGATCTGCAGGATGGAATCCATCATGCTGTTGGCATTCGGCGTGGTGCCCGACCGTCCGGCTTCGCGGCCGCGCACCAGGTCGAAGACATTGCCGTTGTAGATGATCGGCTCATAGGAGTCGAAGACCCAGCGGAACAGGTTGGCCTGCGCGGGATCGGTCACCGCCCAGGTGGAGCCGGTCAGCCAGTTGAGGATCGGCGCCATGGTGCCGATCAGGCTCGCACCGTAGCCGGCGGTGTAGGGGTGGTAGTCGTGCTGGATGAAGCTGCCGTCGGTGTAGTAGCCGTCGCCGCTGGTGACATACGGGAAAACCGCGCTGAAGGCATCCCGGCAGAGCGCGATCTTGGTGCTGCTTTTCACCAGACAGCCGCGCACACCCACGGCGCGCGCCTTCCATACCTTGTTCGCCTGCGTCATGTCCGGCGTCGGCACCTGGAAGTTCACCGCGTTCATGTAGTTGGTGAGCTGCGTGGTCGTGAGTTGATCGTAGAGCAGCACGCCGATGTCGGTGAGCTGGATGGGCGTGCCGATCTCCCAGTCCCACCAGTTCCCATACTGCGTGGTGGTCGCGCCGTAGCGGTTGGCAAACATCCAGTCCAGCGCGCTGACAATGTCCGCCAGCAGCGCCGCGTTGCCTTGCAGCGAGCAGCCGGGCGTCGCATGCGCCAGCGCCATGGCCCGCAGGCGTGAATAGCTGCTCGTGATGTGCGAAGATTCGGTCGTGCTTGCCAGATCGCTCCACAGGAAGGTTCGCGCGGGTGCCTTGTCCATGGAGTTCCAGTGATTGTTCGCCGTGCTGGCGATGGACGTGAGCCTGGAGGCAACATCCGGGTCCAGCGTGTCATAGCCGGAACCCACGATGATGCTTTTCCACTTCAGCCGCAGGTCGTCATACTCATCCGCATGGACGAAGGAAGCGAGCAGGAGCAGCAAAAAGACAAAGCGGGGCATTGGATGGCCGATTTTTCTATCAGAGAGCGGCTTCTGAGGGAAGGGGCAGTTTCACCCCCGAGGGCGCTAACGCCGGACCTTCGGCGGCCAGGCGCGCTCAACCTGCCTGCGAAAGCCCTGCAACCGCAGGGAGCCATCGGCGAGCACCTCGAGCATCGAGTAGCCGCTGTTCTCCATGCCGCTGCCTTCGACCATGGCGACGAGGGTGGTGTAGTGGATGCCGGCGATCTGCTGGTAGTCGTTTTTGTGCGAGTGGCCTTGGAAGACGGCGAGGACCTTGCCGGACTTTTCGAGCAGCGCTCGGGCGGCAGGAGCGTTTTGCACGGCGTGCGCCTTGTCGGCATCAAGGCGCTGATGGGCGAGGACGATGACGGGGCCGCTGGCCTTGTTGAGCTCGCTTTCGAGCCAGGAAAGCTGGCTGGCGGGAAGATTCGCATCCTTCCAGTCGAAGTTTTTCCGTGAGTAAGGCGTGCCATCGCTGCGGAAGCAGGCGTCGAGGATGAGGAAGGTCACTCCACCAGCCTCAAAGCTCTCGTGGCCGCCGCTGGCCTTCGTGTTCGCGGCGAACTCCTGCTTCGTCAGCGTGCCAACGCAGTGATTGCCGAGCACATAGTGCCGGGGCATCGAAAGCTTCGCGAAATGCGATTCCATCGTCTGGAGCCACTCGATTTCCTTTTCGACCGAATCGGCCTGATCGATGAAATCGCCGAGCTCGACCACGAGGTTTGGCTTTTCACGGTTCATGACCTCCACGGCCTCATCGAGCTTTGCCAGCGCCTCGCGGTAGAAGCGTGTTTTGGTGGGCGGCTTGTCCGCGTAGTGCAGATCGGTCATCAGGCCGACCCGCAGCAGGGGGCTGGCGTTGGAATCAGCGGCGAGCAGCCTGCCGGCGCCGAAGCCGGCGAGGCAGAGGGTGCTGTGGTGAAGGAAGGCGCGGCGGGAGGTCATCGCAGAGACA
>CALDGV010000121.1 GCA_937941745.1 uncultured Prosthecobacter sp.
GTTTTGACCGAGGCGACGTCGAGCTTGTCGAAGTTCAAGGTGGTCAAATCGAGGCCGCCTTTCTTCACATCGGCGTCATGGCACTCGACACAGTGCTGGTCGAGAAAGGCCGAAACTCCTGTATGAGACGCCGCGAAAATCGGCGAAACGAGAGCGATGGCAGGGACTAAAATGAGCGAGACGATTCGCATGGCGGGGGGATGGGCCATAACGCAATGGATTCAGCTCTCTATCGGGCATCACAGGCACCCGCCAAGGCTGACAAATCTAGGCCAGCAGCTCTTTAACGACTCCACACTCATTCACACCAGTGAGACGAAAATCGAGCCCGGCATAGCGGTAGGTAAAGCGCTCATGATCAAATCCTAGAAGGTGCAGAAGCGTGGCGTGCAGGTCATGCACATGCACCTTGTTTTCGATGGCCGAAAAGCCGAACTCGTCCGTCGCACCATGCGTGTAACCGCCACGGGCACCACCACCTGCCAGCCAGTAGGTGAAACCGTAGTGATTATGGTCACGACCACGCTGCTTGCCCGCATTGGCACCTGGTGTGGGCAGTTCGACCGCCGGAGTCCTGCCAAACTCGCCCCCCCACATGATGAGGGTGTCATCGAAAAGTCCGCGCTGCTTCATGTCACCCATGAACGCAGCAATCGCCTGGTCCACATCCTTGGCCAGTCGTGCATGATCCAGAATCTCATCGTGGCTGTCCCAGGGCTGCCCGGCACCTGTCCAGAGCTGGATGAATCGCACTCCACGCTCCAAGAGACGGCGGGCAATCAGGGTCTGCCGTCCGAAATCATTCTCTCCATAGGCTTTACGGACCGATTCAGGCTCCTTGCTGATGTCAAAAGCGTCGGTGGCTTCCATCTGCATGCGGTAAGCCAGTTCAAAGCTCTGGATGCGCGCCTCAAGCTGCTGGTCCTGCTGGCGCTGCTTGAGATGATTCTCATTCAAGGCATACAGCAGGTCGAGCTGACGCCTCTGCTGCTTAAGGTCCAGGGAGCCGTTTTTGATGAACTCCACCAACTTGTCCACCTCAGTGTCCTCGGTGTTGATGTAGGTTCCCTGATAAATGCTGGGCAGAAAAGCGGACTGCCAGTTTTTCGTCCGGCGGGTGGGCATGCCTTTCGGGCACATGGAGATGTAGCCGGGAAGGTTTTCATTCTCCGAACCCAGCCCATAAGTGATCCATGACCCCATGCTCGGGCGGTGAAGACGGCCATCGCCGCAGTTCATCAATCCAAGCGATGGCTCATGGTTTGGCACATCGGCATGCATGGAGCGGATGACACAAAGATCGTCAGCATAAGCAGCCGTTTTGGCGAAGATATCACTGACCTCCAAACCGCACTGGCCATATTTTTTGAAGGCGAAGGGTGATTTCAGGCCGGCTCCAGTCGGACGCTCGGTCTTCAAAAGGCTGGGGAGCGGCTTGCCATCAAACTTGGTAAGTTCAGGCTTGGGGTCAAAGGTGTCCACCTGGGATGGGCCTCCATTCATGAAGAAATGAATGACCCGCTTGGCTTTGGGCTCATGATGAGGCCTGCGGACCCCAAAGGGATTGGTGCCATCCACTCCAGCAGCATGCGCCTGTGGCACTTTCATCAGGTCGCCCATCGCCAAGGCGCCCATGCCCATGCCGACACGGTTGAGAAGTTGCCGTCGGGTCAAAAAGCGATGTTCCAGATTGAATGAATGGTGTGTCATGCCGTGGGGGGATACGGAAAAAACGGGGCATGAATCCATCAAGATTCAGCACCACAGCATTTTTTAGCCTCACTTTCGTATTTGTCGAACGCGAGTGAAGCTTGTGTCAGCTTGACACAGAATCAGGACAAAGAACGTCCTTCGCTCACCGTCCAGCCTCCATCGACAGCAATGACCTGTCCGGTGATGAAGCGGGCAGCTCTGGAAAGCAGGAACAGAGCGGTTCCGTCACAATCTTCGGGGACGCCCACCCTGCCACCATCAAGAGGCTGCTTGGCCTGAATGAAGTTCATGATGGATGCATCGCCAACAGCCCGGCGTGACATCGGTGTTTCCACCAATGCGGGAGCGATCACATTCACACGAATGTCTTTTGGTGCATAATAACTGGCGATGGATTTGCTGAATCCCACGATCCCCGCCTTGGCTGCTGCATAGGCATGGCTGGCAAAATACTCTGGCGAAGGCGACCAGCCCAGAACGCTGCCCATGTTCAAAATACAGCCACCACATCCCTGTTTCAGGAATTGGCGGACCGCCGAGCGGTTGGAAAGCATGATGGAAGCCAGATTCAGTTCCAGCGTGTATCGAAGACCATCATCCGTCATCTCATGGAGAGCCCCGTCACCCTGCGAACGGCCGCTTCCTCCTGCCACATGATAAAGCGCATCCAGGCGGCCAAAGCTGTCCACAGCTAGAGCAACGGCTTTTGCGGAGGTTTCTGCCAGAGCTGCATCGCCCGCCAAGCCACGTGCCATTTCCCCAAGCTGTGCCAGCGCTGCGCTGACATTCGTCTCAGATCGACTGCAGACCACAACCCGGGCGCCGTTCGCCACGAGAGCCCTGGCAGCGGACAGACCAAGACCTGTGGTGCCTCCCATGACCACTACCACCAGCCCATCGACATCATAACTCGCATTCATGTTCTCTTCTTTAGCTGATCAGGACTCGATTTCACAATCCGAAAGTCAGACAAGGAAGAACGTGAGGCATGAAGGATTCAGCCTAGCGCTCCTGAAAGACACAGCTTCCCTACCCCGTCGTTCATTCATGTCCATTCAGCCCTTTCTGGCAGTGCTATGCATCAGCCCACTGCTTGCCTTTTCTGCCACCTTCCGCGCCGGAGTGGCCACGGTGGACATTTCTCCCACAGAGTTCCCACGCATCATCGCGGGCGGGTTTCTCGAAGGACGGGGCGAAAGGCTCGCGGACAAGCTCTTCGTGCGCAGTTTCGTGCTCGATGATGGGAAAATGAAGATCGCCTTCGCCATCGTGGACACGTGCATGATGGAGCAGTCGCTCATTGATGAGGCCAAAGGCATCGCGGCGAAGCAATGCGGCATCCCGGTGGACCGCATGATGGTCAGCGCCACGCACACGCACTCCGCGCCCGCCGCGATGGGCTGCCTCGGCACGCGGAAGGACACGGTGTATGCGAAATTCCTCACGCCAAAGATCGCCGAGGCCATCGTGGCGGCAAATGCGGCGCTGCAACCGGCCCGCATCGGCTGGGGTTCGTTCGACGACTGGGAGCACACGCACAACCGCCGCTGGATTCGCCTGCCGGGCAAGGAGGTCGTCGATCCCTTCGGCCAGCCCACGGGCCGAGCGAACATGCACCCCGGCTACCTCAGCAAGGACGTCGTCGGCCCCAGCGGCCCGGTGGACCCGCAGCTCAGCGTCATCGCGCTGCAAACGCTCGATGGCAAATCGCTCGGCGTGCTCGCGAACTACTCGCAGCACTACTTTGGCACCGCGCCGGTCTCCGCCGACTACTTCGGCCTCTTCTGCAAGCACCTCGCCGCCAAAATGGGCCAGCAGGGCGATGGCAACGGCCCCTTCGTCTGCGCCATGAGCCAGGGCACCAGCGGCGACCAGATGTGGATGGACTACGGCGCGGAGAAAAAGACGATCACCATCGACACCTACGCCTCCGAGGTCGCCGACAGTGCCATCAAAGCCCTGCAATCCGTGAAGTATGTCGATCACGCCCCGCTCGGCATGATCGAGAAGACGCTGGAGCTCAACTACCGCGCCCCCGACGAAAAACGCCTCGCCTGGGCCCGCCCCATCGCCGCGAAGATCGAAAACGATCTGCCGAAGAGCAAAGAGGAAGTCTATGCGAGAGAGGCGCTCATCCTCCACGAGCGCCAAAAGACCACCGTGAAGCTCCAAGCCATCCGCATCGGCGATCTGAGCATCGCCACGTTGCCGAACGAGGTTTATGCGATCACGGGGTTGAAGCTGAGAGCTGCTTCGCCGTTTGGAACGCATTTTAATATTGAGCTGGCGAATGGAGCTGAAGGTTACATTCCGCCGATGGAACAGCATGGGCTGGGCGGATACACGACTTGGCCCGCACGCACAGCCGGTTTGGAAGTTGCGGCTGAATCCAAAATGGTAGCGAGGCTCTCTGAAGCGATTCATGGCCTTGATCGCAAAGAACAAGACATCAAAGCGGGACAGAACGCGGAATACCCCAACTTGGTCATCACATCACAGCCATTGGTTTATTACCGCTGCGATGATCTCGAATCACCATTGAAGGATGAAATGACTCCTTGGCGAGATGTTATTCGGGAAGACAAAAAAGACTGTGCAAAGTTTCTACCCGGACCGGGCAGCGGTCTTGGATACGATGTGGAGTCTTCGCTCAAATCATCATCATTCTCGGGTCGTAAAACCATCAATCGTGCTGTGCAAATCGCAGGAGGCCATTTGCAGACAGATTGGAGGAGCATTGTTAAAGCCATGAACTATTCGGCTACCAAGGGTTCAATCGCCCTCTGGTTCTGGCTCGGCCACGAGAGCGGCGCGAGTGATCGCACGGGTGAGTTGATCAATGCGCTGGGTGTCAGCTTGAAGGCGCATCAGTTCCCGGATCACACGGTGAGGCTCGAATGGGGCA
>CALDGV010000122.1 GCA_937941745.1 uncultured Prosthecobacter sp.
TGGGGGTGGCGTGGCCGTTGTAGCGGATGTTTAGCTGGCCTTCATCGGTAGCTTTTGGAAAGCCGCGGTGGCCGGGTTCCTTGTGGCGCTCGGTGGTGTAAATCACGCCCGCATGCTTCTCGCCGTATTGAGCGCGTGATTCGCGGCCGATTTGGGTCTTCACGCCTGCGACGGCCATCAAATCGCCCTCATACATGCCATCAGCGAAGACCTGACCGCGAACGGTGATCGTCTTGTCACCATGCATCGGTTTCAACGTCACGCTTTGGAGCAAAGCACCGTCCCGCTCGGCTTTCGTGACGATGTGGCCGAGCAGCACGGTCAGCGTCTTCTCCTTTTCGACCATCTGATTGAAAAGCATCTCCGCGATGCGTGGCTCGACCTTCGGACGATCAATGTGCGCACGGCTGGTTTTGCTCGGCATCGAGGCGAGGTGCTGCGGCGAGCCTTCGCCATAGGTCTTCGCGTAATACTCCGCCGCGCCGGTGAGCATCTCGCCGTAGATCGGCGAGCGCAGGCCATCATACGGCGCCTCCCAACCGCCCGCGCCGCTCGTGACGAAGCCACCGAGGTGCTGCGTGTGATTCACGAGCAGCACGCTGAGGCCCTCGCGTGCCGCACGCACCGCGCAGGCGATGCCGCCCGGCGTGCCACCGATGACGACGAGGTCATACGACTTGCCATCCACGTCCTGCGGCTTTGCGGCGCTCTTCAAAAGCATCGGCGGCGGAATGACGACCGGTTTGGCCTCCGCGCTCGTTTTGATGGGAAATCCGGCATCCGCACGCGTGTTTCGCTCGGCGATGGCCTCGGCCTCCGGCACGAGTTGCAGGCCATCGACCGCCACATAGCCATCCACGCCCTTGTTGCTGAGCGTGATGGTGGCTTTGCCCTGGGCAAAGGGGAAGACGCCGAGCGCGCGGGGAATGCCATCTTCCAGGCATTCCTGCCGCTGGTTTTGGATGATCCCCTTTTCGCCATCGGCGGTCTGCAAGGTGATGGCGAGGTGGGTGGCGCGGTTGCCTGCGGCGGTGTAGAGCAGGCGGACTTCGTAGCGCCCGGCCACCGGGATCTGGGGGTGAAAAACGGCGGTGGCGGGGTTTTTGCGGTCTGCGGTGAGGTAATGGCTGCCGACCAGTGGCGGGACGCGATCGCTTTCCGTCCACTTGCCGGTCACGGCGGCTTGGCTGTCGTCCAGCACGATGCCAAGGGCTCTGCCTGCCGCGGGTACGCCGGCAGATTTTTCTGCCTGATCGGTCTCCGCGATCTTGAAGCGCACGCTGACGACGGAGTTCTGCTCTTTGCCGGGGCGATACTTGATGTAGGTCGTGGCGACCAAAGTGCCGTCGGGCAGGAGTTCGAGGCCGGGGTAGCCGCAGTCGCTGCGTTTGTGGCTGTGGAGCAGCTTGACTTTGTATTCGCCATCCTTGCCGCTGGTGATGTCCTCGTAACGACCGACCCACGCGACGAAGTGGTTCTGGGTGGGGCTGGTGCGGCCCATGTCGCGAAAGGCGATGACGAGGCGGCCATCGGGGAGATAGACATGCTTGTGCCGGTCGCCATGGAGGCCGGGCGGCAGAGCGCGATGCTCGGACCAGGTGCGACCTTCGTCGTCGCTGGTCATGAAGCGGGCGGGCTCGGTGCGAACGTTTTCGCGCATCAGGCAGAGGAGCTGTCGGCCATCGGGGGAGCGCACGAGTTCCGGCTCGCAGGGCTTCATGTCGCCAAGGTCGAGCAGGATGCGCCACGGGCACCAGGTGAGGCCGCCATCCACAGATTCGCTCTGGGCGATGATGTTCGAGCGCGGGTCCTTCGTCTCGCCGGGGCGGCGGATGTTCGAGAGGCCGATGAGCTTCTTTCCACCTTCCACCGGCATGATCGTGCAGAAGGGCATCACGCACACGAGGCCGTTGCTCTGCATCGGCGACCATGTTTTGCCTTCATCCGTCGAAACCGACTGCTGCATCGTGCCATCGGGGCCTTGTCCGGCATACACGACGAGCCTCGCTAGGCCCTGCGGATCGGTCAGGCGATAGATCGCCGGGCAATTTTTCACCTTCCACCAATTCTCCGGCACAGGCAGTTCCTCGCTCCACGTTTTGCCGCCATCGTCGCTCCTCTTCAACGGCCCCGCCGTGCCCCCGTGACCATGCGTCCACACGCAGAACATCGTCTTGCCATCCGGCATCAAAAGTGTCGTCGGATGCCCTTGATACACTTTTTCTGTGCCTTGGGAGATGATGACGTGCCGCGCGGTGTCTTGCGAAAGATCAACGATGGGAATGGAGGCGGCTCGGAGGAAACCAACGAGAGCGCAGAGCCACACGGAGATTGGGAAAAGCAGACGATTCATGAGTTGGGTTGAGCTTGGGTGCGCCTGGCCATCGAACTTACTTCGGCGGCCAGGTGAGGACTTGCTTGTCAGCGAGGAGGCGGGGTTTGAGTGCCTCGTAATCCACGTCCTGCACGGCTTGATGGGCATCCAGGGCGAGCACGGCGGCGGTGGCGGCGCTTTGGCTCGTCACCATGAAAACCGGCTCCATGCGGATGCTGGCAAAGGCGACATGGCTGCAGCTCATGGCGAAGGTGACGAGCAGGTTTTCGCACTCGGCCTTCCTCGGCACGATGGCATCGTAGCCCACGGCATACGGTGGAGCGCCATCTCGACCGGTGGCGATCTTGCCTTCGCGGATGACGACGCCATCCTTCACGATGCGGCGGATCTCATGCACGTCTGTGCCGTAGCTGCCGAGTCCGACGGATTTCGCGACGGGCTGCCGGCCAAAGGTGTGGTTTTCCGTCATCACGAAGCCGCTGACCATGCGCCTGGCCTCACGCACATAGATTTGATGTGGCCAGCCGCCGTTGTCGGTGAACTCATCCTTGGGCAGGCCGAAACGCTGCATGTCCTTCCGCACCTTTTCCGGCACGCGCGGATCCGTGGCGAGGAAGTGCAGCAGGCCGCGATGATAGTTCTCGTGCTCCTTCGCGATCTGTTCGCGCTGCGCATACGTGGCCTCGGGCCAGGCCCAGCTCGCACCGGGCAGGTTGCCACCGAAGGTGGCGGTGTTGAAGTCCCACTTGTCGTTCGGCAGCGGGTCGTGCTTGGAGAACCAGCGCAGGTCCATGTCATCACCGATGGCGAGGCAGGCCTCGATGAAACGGGCCACCAGCTCATAGCGCTTCGAATCATAGCCCGGCGGCGTCGTGATCGGGATCATGTTCGCCGGATTCGTGGTGAGGCAGAGTCGGTAGCAATAGGCCTGCACGCCTGGAGCAGCATCGCCAGGCGTGCCTGGATCGCCTTCTTGAATCAATGGCAGCAGGCCACTCTTCGGGTCGCCTTTCACGACATACGGATCGAGCGGGAAATCGCGGTCCCACACGCCCTGGCCGCCCGGCACACGGCCATGCGGCCCCGGCTTCAGGTGGTTCGTGCGCGGCTGGTATTTCTCCTCGTAGATGATGCCGGCATACTTCTCGCCGTATTGATCACGCCCTTCGCGCTTGAGCGTGTAAGTCACGCCCGCCTTCGCCATGAGATCGCCTTCATAACTCGTGTCGATGAAGACCTTCGCGCGGAAGACATCCCCGTTTTCCATGACGAGTTCGGTGATGCGCGCGCCGTCCTTTTTCACCGAGGCCAGCCGTGCGCCGAAGTGAACTCTCACGCCCGCCCCCTTCGCCATGTCGGTGAAGACCTGCTCCGCCTTGTGCGGCTCGATGGCATAGGCCCCGCCCGTAGCCGGACCGCCGCCCGCGCTCTTGAACTCCTTGTCCCAGGCCAGCGTGACGCCGACGGTGGCCGCGAGCTGGGTGAAATACTCACGCGCAATGCCACCGACAGAACGTGGATCGCCAATGTCCACCGCGCTGAGCCCGCCGCTGGTCATGCCACCGAGATGGCGGCCTGGCTCGGCGAGCGCGACGGATTTCCCCAGGCGCGCCGCCTGCACCGCTGCGGAGACACCGCCACTGGTGCCGCCAAAGACGCAGATGTCGGACTCGATGACCGCAGCCGAGACAAGCGATGACGTGAAGAGAAGTGCCGGAAGGAGGATCTTCATGATGGGGATCATGAAGACGAAGCAACCGAAGGTGCCTTGCTGGTCAAGATGCCTGACCAACCGGCAGACCGACCACAAGGCAGGAAACGACGTGAGGCCTCAGGGCCCGGCGTTTTCCTCCAGGCGGGCACGACCGGAGAGCCTCTGCGAACTGGCAGCGCTGGTTTCTGGCCGCAGGAAGTAGCCGTAGCCGCGGCTGACGCCGATGGGCGGGGTGACGATCTGCCCCTGGAAGAGCACCTTCCGGCTCAGGGCGGGGGTGGCTCCGGGCAGGGTGAATTCACCGCTGTAGAGACCTTTGACGGCATCCAGCACGGGCATTTTGACCAGGTTCGGATGCGGCGGGACATCGGCTTTGTTCACGAGGGCTGTGCCGGGATTGTAGAGCTTGAGGCTGAGGTCGAACTCGGCGGTTTCAGTATCCAGCCCGCCTGCGGTGAAGAAGAGCCGCGCATTGTCCGACGTGTTGTCTGGCAGGCCCATGACGACATCTCCAGGAGCAGGTGGCACATAGGCTCCACCATTAACCTGGAGGTCAATGGCTTCGAAGCCGCCGGGATACACCTTGTCCTTAGCTGGATCGGCGACGGGCTTGTTCCAGCTCAGGGTGCCGCTGATGCCGTTGTCGGCGGGCGGGATGTCCGGGGTGGCATGCCGCAGGCTGCCAAGCAGGGTGCCTTTGTTGGAATACAGGGACTGGTAAATGAGCACCTGCCCCTGGCTGCCGAGGAAGCCGCCTGAAGTGAACTTGCTGCCATCCGGCAGGGAGCCTGCGACGGTGAGCATGCCGGTGGTTTCCCCGACGGTGCTCCAGGAGCCGAAGCCATCGCCCTGCGGCAGGGCTGCGTCGGGATCTTGATTCTCCAGGCCAAAGGTGTGCAGCTTGCGGAAGTAGGGTCCCGCTTTGTTCAACGTGCTCCAGGGGTTGCGCCAGGCCTCCACGGGAACGCTGTCCACCATGGGCTCCTCAAGCGTGCCGGAGACGGTCTGGCCCAGGCCGTCAAAAGAGAGGTCGAGCACGAGCGGAGGGAGCCCGCCGGAACGCGGCACGGGCATCTGCAAGGTGGCGGTCTGGAAAACGGCGACATCGGTCTGGAGCTGCCCTTTGAGCGGGATGGGGACGGTGCCCGTGAAGAGCTTGCCCGTGACAGCACCGGTGCTGGTGATCATCATCTCCAGCCGGGAACCGAGATCGCGATTGAAGCCCGGATGGCGGTCCACCCAGCCGATGTGGCTGCCGACGATGCCCGCATGGACGGGCTTGATGACGATGTCGAAGGTGAGAATGGTGGTGGAGCTGCCCGCCTTGTTGCCCGCCTTGATGATGACCGGATAGGTGCCAGCCTTGGTGGGGATGCCACTGAGCAGGCCGGTGTTGCTGTTGATGCTGAGGCCCGGAGGCATCTTGGTGACCACGTAGATGGCCGGGAACTGGGAGGTGGGAATCTGGAGCTGATAAAGGCCGCCGACGATGCCTTCAGGGATGAGGGCCGGCATGGAGAGCTCTGGCCGGAGGGCGGCATCCTGGGAAACGGTGTGAGTGACACCGCCAATGACGATGCTGCCGCTGCGGCTGGTGAGGGCATTGTTGCCTGCCAAAGTGACGGTGACGACGCCATCCCCCGTGCCCGAGATGGGTGAAACGCTGGCCCAAGGCAGCGACTCCAGAGCCGACCAGGAGCCGTCAGCGGTGACGGTGATGTCATAACTGACGCCGCCTGCCGCATGATTGATGGAGGTGGGATCCATGGAGCAGGTGCCTGGGCTGAGATTCACGGTGACGGAGGAGGAGCTGCCCCCAAAGGCATCTTTGGCGATGTAGCTGAAGCTGGCCCCAGTGAATGTGGAGGAGGCGGTGAACAGGAGGCCGGCACCCTGCTTCACCAGTTTGCCCGCAGAGGCTGGAGTGAGCGCGGTGAAGGAGGCGACACTGAGTGCGTCGCCATCAGCATCGGTGTCATTGGCCAGGATGAGGAGCAGCGCTGTGGCTCCAGGGAGGATGGGGATGGTCTCACCCACGGCCACCGGAGCGCGATTGGCGGTGGTGAAGGTCATCGTGCTGCCCGTGGCGCTGCCGAGCGAACCACTGGCACGGAGCCTGTAATGATACTTGGTGTGCGGCAGCAGGCCGGTGAGAGCGGCGCTGACGGGGGTGTCTGCCGAACCAGCAACGACACCCGGCGTGGCCGCGAGGGTGGAGCCGAAGGCCGGCGTGGGGCCATACTCGAAGCTGACATTGCGCGGGGTGCCTTTGGCGTTCACGGACCCATTGAGCGTGGCTGTGTTGTGGGTGATGGCGCTCGCCGCCAGAGTCTTGGCCACGGGTGGCGCGGGTGGCTGGGTGACGCCGAAGGTGTAGAAGTTATCGGCATAGACATTGTTCGCGAGGGTCACGGGGGTGAGCTCGGCGGTGCCGACGAGGAAGATCTTGAATCGCTGTCCACTTGTCATGCCCCAGCCGCCCGTGGCGGGATTGAAGGTCTGGAAGGTCGTCCATTGGTAACCGCCCACAGGACCATCGGCATCGTACTCGGCGGAGAGCAGCTTTGTGGCCGCATTCCAGGAGATGCGGACGGTGGCATGAATGCTGGACGCAGGCGCGAAGAGCTCTTCGCCATCGCCATTAACATCGGCGGAGCCCAAAAAATGCAAAACCTGCCCCGGGGTGGCGTCGCGGTAGTGTTCCAGAATGCAGCTGAAGGAGTCCTCCTCATCCGCGCTGCTCATGACGGCAACGCCCATGCCCACGGCGGTGTGATGGTCAGACAGACGGATGTAGGGCACATGCACGTCCGTTTGAATGCTCCAGCTCGTGGCAAAGGGGGCGTCACCGATCCAGGGGCGGGCCCGGTAGTCGTCCCTCGACCCGCCATTCGCCGTGAGGCGCAGTACGCCATCACCAGACTGAATGAGTTCGGCGATGCCCTCACCAAAGTCCTCCCCCCACTTCACGGGATCCTTGGCGTCTGCCGTAAACAGATCAAAACCGCTCGGTGACCCGACGACGGTGGGCGCAAGAGGGCTGGAAAGCTGGAAGTTGTCCGCATAAGCCAGTCCGGAAGTGACCGTGACGCCCTCCGACTCTCCGCCAATGGAGATGATGAAGCGGGAGTCATCATCCAGGCCCCAGTCGGTCATGGCATCATCCAAGTCCAACGTGCCAAGCAGCGTCCAGACATGGCCATTGGTGCTGCCATCGGCATCGTGGAAGAAGTCCAGCGTCTTCTCCGCAGCATCAAAAGCCATGCGCAACGAGGCATCGGAAGACAGGGTGGCGACTTCCGCCTCGCCACCGCCTGCACCTTCATTGAGGTAGCGGAACTTGCGCCCCTGGACACCTCCCTGCCGCTTCAACTCCAACTGCACGGAGGCCATCTGCCCGCCGACCTGGGCAGCCAGCCAGATGCGCAGGTCATCTTCATCCACTGACATCGGCGTGTCGCCGACATGAACATCGACCACAGCCTCCCAGTCCTCGGTGTAACTGCCGGAGTTGGCTGTCCAGGGGCGAGCCGCCCAGGAGTCGGGCGTGGTGGCCTTGGTGTATTCGAGACGGCCGTTGACCTCCGTCAGGGTGCTGTCGCCCTCGCCCATGTCCTCGCCCCAGCGCCCAGGGCTTTTCGCCGAATCGTCAAAATTGTCTCCACCGCCCAGGTTTGCCAGCGCCTCGACACTGACTTTGAAATTGTCCGCACGCACATTTTGCGCCAGCGTTACCGCCGTGAGCTCTGAGTAGCCCCCGACATAGATCTGCAGCTTGTCCGACACA
>CALDGV010000123.1 GCA_937941745.1 uncultured Prosthecobacter sp.
TGCCGATGTATTCAAGGCCTTCCGCCACGGCTTCCCACAATTCCAGCGCTTGCTCCATGATGTCTGGGCCGACACGTGCAGGGGCGAAAGTCAGGTCCAGAATATGATGCGCGTGCTGATTCTCCACCACGCCATGCACAGCCATTTTGCCATCTGCAGAGCGCGCACCTACCACGGAAATTTCGCACACAAAAGGCACCCATTGTTCCACCACGGCGTGGTGTCCTTCAAATGCCGTCCAAGCCTGAGCTAGATCGGTGTCGGCAGTTACCTTCGCCTGGCCTTTGCCATCGTAGCCGAATGCAGCCGTCTTGATGACACATGGTCTGCCAAGCTCGGCGACAGCCTGCCTCAAGCCCTCCATGCTTTCCACGATCCGAAATTCGGCACAGGCGATGCCTTGATCCCTTAGAAACAACTTTTCGCGCTCCCTGTGCTGGGTGGTGTGGATGGCCTTTCTGCCTGGGCGCAAGGGCTTCAAGGCTTCCACCACCTGCAGGCAGTCATCGGGAATGTTTTCAAACTCGACTGTGACCACATCCACCCGGTCAAGAAAACGCCTCAGACTGTCAGTATCGCTGTATGAGGCATTGAACTCAGCATCCGCCCATTGTCCGGCGGGACACCCTGGCTTTTCATCGGTAAAAATCGCCACGCGATAGCCGCAGCGCCTTGCCTCAAGGGTCAGCATCCGGCCCAACTGGCCTCCGCCAAGGATGCCGATCGTGGAAGGAGGGAGGATGTGGGGAGATGCCATGCCTCTGTCAGTGCCTAATGATCCAAACAGCGCAAGTGGCAGTTCGTGAACATCTCATGGGAACGCCTTTTGGGTTCTTAACTGATCGTATACCCGATGGAGTTCTTCAAGATTTGCCGTGAGCGCACGATAGGCGCGATGCTGGGCTTGATGCAAAGGCTCAGCTCCCAGGTCTATCTGGTTGAGTCGATCCGACCGGCTGATGATCTGCCTGTCTGCCACCACATCAAGAAACGAGGGGACGAAAAGTTTTTTGGTTTTAGGGTCGACGAATGACTGGGCAAAAAGCCCGCCAAGCTTGGCTGTAGCGAGCCCGCGGCTGTTGTAACCACTCCGGAACATGGTGACACCGCACCATTTTCCAGCAGTCCCGCTTCTAGATGCTGGATAAATTTTAGCGATTTCGACCTCTACGCCGATCGCTTTAGCGGCGATGATATGCCCTGCTTCTCTGGCGGCAGTGATTTCCAAGCTTTCGCTGTCCCCTGGGGTCAGATTTCCGCCCTGGCGAACCATCGCCAATCTCATTGAAGTGGGCGTTGAGTTGGCAATCTGGGATTCATGAGCCACACCATTCACGCCAGTGAGGCCAGTACTAAAAAGCACGCTGCCGAGGATCGGTGTGAGAAGGTGGCGGATGGTTTTCATGACTTGTGTGGAGACCTCTCTAAACCAAAAGTTGCCGATTTCTGCTTCGTTACACCGGATTTTCTGTCGGGAGAATTACCGACGCTGCATCAGTGACCTTGGTGTTAATGGAAAATACGTACTCGTGTATAGGTTAAATTGCCTGATGAAAACTTGAGTAAAAGTATGATTTGCTGCTAGTTGAGTTGGCTGTGGGTTATTGTTGATGGGTTTCGTAAACTCACGAGATTGATCGCGGTCAATTTTCCCTTTTGTTTATGAAATCACCTACTCCGACTCCTCGTGGCAACACGTTGGGAGCGTTTGGCAACGATGCGCCGGAAAAGCGGCTGCCGTTGGCCGGAGGACTGCACTCCAGTGCACTGAAGGTGACGTTGGTTTACGGCCTGTTTGCCATTCTGTGGATCATCTTTTCGGACACATGGCTCCACCAATTGGTCTGGGATCATGACCTGCTCAAGATCGCCAGTGTATACAAAGGCGCACTTTTTGTCGTCATCACCTCGCTGGTTCTATGGGTTACTTCGAGGCATGTTTTCGGCCAGGTCGAAAATGCCTGCCGTTCATTGACGGCTCACCAGCAAGAACTAACCCGGCTCCAGCATCTCCATGCAGCGCTTCGTGAAGTGAACGAAGTGATCCTTCGTGCCCCGTCGCGTGAAGAGCTTTTTTCCAAGATCTGCTCCACCTTAACCGAGAAAGGGCATTTTGTGATGGTTTGGGTGGGCTGGCACGAGCCGGCAAGCCGACGACTACTGCCTGTGGCGGCTGCCGGGAACGTCCAAGGGTATCTTGATCAAATTCAGATCTACACAGACGACCGCCCAGAAGGGCGCGGCCCAACAGGTACTGCTTTTCGTGAAAACCGCCCTTTCATCTGCAACGACTTGCTGAACGATACAGTGGCTAGGCCCTGGCATGAAGAGATGAGTCGTCGAAACTACAGGGCATCCGCAGTTTTTCCGATTCGTCTCAGGAGTGAGGTATGCGGAACTCTCAGCGTCTATGCTGGAGAGCCTCATTATTTCAGGGATGACGAAGTCCATCTATTGGAGGACGCTGCCGCCAACCTTTCGTTCGCTCTCGATAATGCGGAGCGGTTGCGGGAGCAGGTGCTTCTTTCGGAGCAGCTCCAGGCGGCCAAGGACAAGCTGGTCGGTGCTCAGGGGGTCGCAAAGATGGGCAGTTGGGAGACCGACATCGTCAGCTTGCTGGTGACCTGGTCGGATGAGACCCACCACATTTTTGGTACAGACCCGGCCAAGTTCCAGCCTGACCACAGTAAATTCCTGTCCATGATCCCTGAGCCAGACAGAAGTCGGGTCAACCATGCTTTCATGACCTCACTGAGTCGTCACGAGCCCCAGGAGGTTGAGCATCGTCTTCTGATGCCGGATGGAAGGACCAAGCACATCATCGAGCGCTGGCAGGTTTTCCATGATGAGACGGGAAGGCCTGTGCGAGCGGTGGGCACATCGCAGGACGTGACTGAGCGCAAGCTGGCAGAATCTGAGATGCGCCGCACACACCAACTGCTGACGGCGATTGTGGACAATGTTCCCGAGGCTGTTTTTGTGAAGGATCGCGAAGGTCGGTATCAGCTGTTTAACGAAGGTGCAGCCAAGCTGGTTGGCAAGACCTCCTCGGAAGTGATCGGGAACGATGATACTGT
>CALDGV010000124.1 GCA_937941745.1 uncultured Prosthecobacter sp.
GCCGCCCCTATAGATGGCGCGCCCTTTCCAGGCAGCCCACCTTTCCCCACCCCCACCTCCCCGCATCATGGCCATTCTCATCGACACTGACACACGCATCCTCGTCCAAGGCATCACGGGCGATTTTGGCTCCCGCCACGCGAAGGCATCGCTCGACTACGGCACGAAGCTGGTGGCTGGCGTCACCCCGGGCAAGGGCGGCCAGGTTTTTGAGCATGGCAGCCACAAGGTGCCGGTCTTTGACACGGTGAGCCAGGCGGCCAAGGAGACTGGCGCAACAGTGAGCGTGATCTTTGTCCCGCCTCCATTTGCCGCGGATGCCATCCTGGAAGGTGTGGACGCAGGCCTGGACCTCGTCGTGGCCATCACCGAAGGCATTCCGGTGAATGACATGATCAAGGTGAAGGCCGCCATGAAGGGTAGCAAGACCCGCCTCATCGGCCCCAACTGCCCGGGTCTCGTGACTCCTGGGCATGGCGAAAAATCCCACGGCGGCTGCCGCATCGGCATCGCCCCCGGCTACATCCACAAGCGCGGCAACGTGGGCGTGGTCAGCCGCTCCGGCACCCTCACTTATGAGGCTGTTTGGCAGCTCACCACCCGCGGTTACGGCCAGAGCACCTGCGTCGGCATCGGTGGCGATCCCGTGAACGGCACCAACCACCTCGACGTTCTGAAGCTCTTCAATGAAGACCCTGAGACGGAAGCGATCATCATGATTGGCGAGATCGGCGGCAACGCCGAGGTCGAGGCCGCCCGCTGGGCCAAGGACAACTGCAAGAAGCCCATCGCCGCCTTCATCGCCGGTGCCACCGCACCTCCTGGACGCCGCATGGGTCACGCCGGCGCCATCATTGGCGGTGCGGATGACACGGCCGCCGCTAAAAAGCGCATCCTGTCGGAATGCGGCATCTCCGTGGCAGACAGCCCGGCTGACATGGCCGCTGCCCTGCTCAAGGTCTGGAACAAGTAAGCGTCTGGCCTTGCCGACCGTGCCTGTTGGGCGGAAAGTCCGCCCAACATGAGCGATTCCGTGCCTCCTGAACCTCCCCAGCCTCCGGCCAAGCCCGTTCCTTCGACGGAAGAGATCACCCGGAAGCTGGAGGACTTCATCAAGAACAGCCTCGGAGGACAGGTCATTTTTTCGCGCATCGAGCCACACAACCTGGGCACGAAGGAAAGTGAACCCGAGGCCTCCGATCCTCCTCCGGAGGCGGAGAAAGACATGGAGCGCGCCTTCGATTTCCGTTACAAGCCAGCCGACATCAAGGCCCACCTGGACCGTTACGTCATCCGTCAGGATGAGGCCAAGAAGGTGCTGGCGACAGCTGTCTGCGACCACTACAACCACGCCCGGATGTTGCGGGAGAACGATGCCCGGAAGGGCGCTCCACCTCTGGAGTTCTCCAAGCAGAACGTCGTCATCACCGGCCCCACAGGCGTGGGCAAAACCTACCTGGTGAAGCACATCGCCGACCTCATCGGCGTCCCCTTTGTGAAGGCGGACGCTACGAAGTTCAGCGAAACAGGCTACGTGGGAGCCGATGTGGATGATCTGGTCCGCGACCTCGTCGCCAAAGCCAACGGGGACGTGGAGTTGGCCGAGCACGGCATCATCTACCTCGATGAAATCGACAAGCTGGCGACCGGTGGAGAAGGCCGCATCGGCCGGGATGTCAGCGGCCGCGGCGTGCAGACGGCCCTCCTGAAGCTCATGGAGGAGACCGAGGTGCCGCTTTACGCCCAGAACGACTTCCGCAGCCAGATGAAGATGATGTTCGACATGCGGCAGGGCCGCAGCGGACGCGAGGTGGTCAACACCCGGAACATCCTCTTCATTGTCAGCGGTGCCTTCTCCGGCATTGAGAAGATCATCGAAAAGCGCCAGGCCAAGGCCACCATCGGCTTCGGCGCAGCCCTGGCGCAGAAGCCCAGCAGCGAAGATCTGCTCCGTCAGGCCACCACGAAGGACTTCATCGACTACGGATTCGAGGCCGAATTCATCGGCCGGCTTCCAGTGCGCGTTTTCTGCGATCCGCTCAATGCCGACGACCTCTTCCAGATCATGAAGAAGAGCGAAGGCAGCCTCATCAGGCAGTATGAGCGTGAGTTTCACGCCTATGGAGTGCGTGCCGTCTTTCAAGACGATGCGCTGCGCGTACTCGCTGCACGGGCCGCTGAGGAAAAAACCGGGGCACGCGGACTGGTGACTGCCTGGGAGAAGGTGCTGCGGGACTTCAAGTTTGAGCTGCCCAGCCTGGGGCTTCCAGACATCGTCATCAGTGCCGCCCTGGTGAACGATCCCGCCGCCACGCTGCAACGCTGCCGCCTGGAGGCAGAGAAGCTGCAAATCGACGTCCGCGCAGATGAAGTGCGCGCCTTTGCCGCCCAGTTTGCCAGCGACCACGGCTTCTCCCTGGAATTCGAACCTCAGGCTGTGGCGGCACTGGTCGATCGGGCCGCACGCGAGGGCAGCGGCATCGGAGCCATGTGCTCGCGGCTGTTCAAAGACTTTGCGTTTGGTCTTCAACTGATCTCCCGCAGCACCGGTCAGACGAGGTTTGTTCTTGAT
>CALDGV010000125.1 GCA_937941745.1 uncultured Prosthecobacter sp.
TCATGATCGCTGAGGTACTCGTGCAGGGAGGTGTCCTGTGCATTCAGGGAAGTCAGGAGCGTCAGGGAAAGAAGAATGTGCTTCATAAAAAGTTGTGGCGATGGCTCTACAGCGGGCTGGCTCAATTTGGTGGAGTCTGAGGATCAGGATTTCCGCCAGAGCCAGCGCAGAGTGTCGGGAAGCATGGCTGCACCGTGCTTGCCGTTATGAGTGCCTTCACCGAGAACGAACTTGTAGTCATAACCGGCAAACTTCAGGGCGGCGGCCATGTCTTCGTTCGCCAGCGGCCAGTTGCCAAACTGGTTGTCGAGGTCGTTTTTGCCATCCTGAAGGAAGACCCGGAGCGGCTTTTTGTCGGTTTTACGGATCAAGGCCGGATAGACATGCCCACCACGAATGTTGGTGAAGCTGCCGATGTGACTCACGACCTTGCGGAAGGCATCGGGCCGCTCCCAAGCAACCGTGAAGGCGCAGATGCCGCCGCTGCTGTTGCCGCAGATGGCACGTTCATCGGGGTTGGTGGTGAGATGGTAGTCCTTGGCCACGGCCGGGAGGATTTCCTCCAGCAGGAAACGGGCGTGAAGGTCACCCAGGGAATCATATTCAAAGCTGCGGTTGCTGCGCGGCTTGTCCTTCGGATTGCTGGTGGGGAAGGTGCCCGGCTGGATGAAGATGCCGATGGTGACCGGCATTTCGCCTCGCGAGATCAGGTTGTCGAAAACAACAGGCACCCGGAACTGGCCGTCACGCTTCACAAAGCCGGCTCCGTCGCAGAAGACCATGACGGCGGCAGGCTTTTCCTTGGTGTACTGGGCGGGGACATAGATCCACCAGTCACGAGTGGTGCCGGGGTAGATCTTGGAATCCTTCCAGGCAGGCATCTGAATCACCTGGCCTTGGGGAACTCCTGGCTTTTCCTGGGAGTCTGCGCCCAGCACATACTGGTCGTCCTGTGGTGCGGCATGGAGGAGCGAGGTGGTAAAGATGGCGGCAGAAAAAAGGCGGAGGAGACGGCGATGCATGGAAGTGTAGAAGGGCTTCACGAAACGTCCCTCATGCCCTCATGTTGCATTCAGCCTTGATTCAAAGGTGCCTTTAGGAGTGAAACTCGAACTCAAACAAGCTCTGTGGGTTGCAACAACTGCGCGCTGCGCCAGAGTCCCCAGATTCGCATGGTGCGCCTGCTTGGTTCCTCCACACTCTCCCTCGTTCGCGGGTTGGGCGACTTTGCCCTTTTTGTGGCCGTGGCGTTCCGCTCGGTCTTGGGCTCCAGGAAGTTGTTCAGCCGGGTGCTGAGGGCCGTTTTCGAGCAGGGTGCGCGCTGTCTGCCGGTGATTTTGATCGTCGGAGCCTTCACGGGTCTCGTCCTGGGGTTGCAGGGCTATCATGTGCTGAACCGTTTTGGTTCTGAAAGCCTGCTGGGGGCGCTGGTTTCGCTCAGCTTGGTGCGGGAGCTCGGCCCGGTGTTGGCGGCGCTGATGCTGGTAGGCCAGGCCGGTTCCGCGTTAGCGGCAGAACTGGGCATCCAGAGAAATTCGGAGCAGATTGCCGCGCTCGAAACAATGGGCGTGAGCAGTCATGGCTACCTGATCACTCCTCGCTTGCTGGCTGCGCTGATTGTCTATCCCATGCAGACGGCTCTGTTTGTGGCCGTGGGTTTATGGGGAGGGTGGCTGTCCGGTTCCATGCTGCTGGGGCTTGAGCCGGGAGTGTACTGGTCTTCTGTGAATCGTGCGGTGGAACCAGATGATGTGCAGGAATGCTTCATCAAGGCCGCGGTGTTTGGCCTGCTGACGGTGTCCCTGTGCTGCTACTACGGGTTTCATGCACATCGCTGCAAGTCCGCCACAGGTGCCCGTGCGGTCAGCGCCTCCACGACCCGCGCGGTCGTGCTTTCCTGTGTGACTGTGCTGGCTGCGGATTATGTCATCACCTCCTTCCTCATGTGATGACGGCACCTTCAACCATGCTTTTCCTGGACGTGCGGGGCCTGCAGAAGGCCTTCGGCGATCATCGTGTGCTGACTGGAGCCAGCCTGGAGGTGCCACGCGGTCGTGTGGTGACCGTGCTGGGGCGCAGTGGCACGGGCAAATCCGTGTTTTTGAAGTGTCTGGCAGGCATCGAAGTGCCTGACGAAGGCGTCATCTCGTTTGATGGCCAGGTTTTGAGGGCTCATGATCCGGCGGGCCGGGCGGAGTTTCGTCGTCGCTGCAGCTTTTTGTTTCAGAGCAATGCCCTCTTTGATTCCCTGACAGCCTTGGAGAATGTGGCGCTGCCCTTGGAGCAAACCACGGACTTGAGTGCCGCCGAGGTCCGCGACCGCAGCCTTGAGGCGCTGCGGCAGCTTGAGTTGGAGGCTCATGCCTCCCGCTATCCGAGCCAGCTTTCAGGTGGCATGCAAAAGCGTCTTGCCCTGGCCCGTGCCATCGTCACCCGGCCGGAGTTGGTGCTCTTTGATGAGCCGACCTCCGGCCTTGATCCTCTGCGTCGCAACGCCGTTTTTGAGATGATCGTCAAATATCAGCGCCAGTTTGGCTTCACGGCAGTGATTGTCACCCATGACGTGGCCGAGGTCCTGGTGATCAGCGACCACGTGGCATTGTTGGACAACGGAGCGATGCGCTTTGCGGGCACTCCCGAGGCCTTTGCCTCGTCCCAGGATCCTGT
>CALDGV010000126.1 GCA_937941745.1 uncultured Prosthecobacter sp.
ACTCTTTCGATGGTCGTTAAATACCGCTTCAGACTTTACCTCTTCACCCTGGCCATGCTTTGTGGCTTTGGGGTGTTGGTCTATCGTCTTTGGTGGTTACAGATTGAGCATCACAAGGATTTCGTGAACCGCGTTCCTGAGGCAAAACGTGAGAGGGCCCGCATTCCAGGGGTTCGCGGTGAGATTAAAGACCGCAATGGGATCGTGATGGCAACCAACAAGGCCACGTTCGAGGTGCGTGTGAATTTGAAGGAGGTTCTCGACGAGTACGTTCGGCAGTGCCGGATCAAGAAAGTCGATGTGCCGACAATCAAGGTCGAGTTCCGTGACCGTGGCATCATCCGGCAGAAGGATGAGCCGGATATTGTCACCATGTTTCAGGAGCTGATTGAAGCCAGGCTGGCTGAGCTGGGACTCGCTGTGCCGATCAACGACTGGCAGGATTTAAGAGTCCACTACCGCAGCTTCGCCGGAGTGATTCCGTGGGTTTATCGCGACAACCTCACATTCAAAGAGTTCAGCACCTTCGCTGAGCACAATCTTTCACTTCCCGGAGTGACCGTGGCGGAGCGTGGAAGTCGTGTTTATCCTTTCGGTGCCATGGCCTGTCACATCATGGGTTATGTTCGGCTGCCTGATGACCAGCGTGTTTCTGAAGAAGATCGCAAAGGCTGGGACTACTATGTTCCGGATGATTTTGGAGGTGCTGGTGTGGAAAAGAGTTTCGACAAATATTTGCGTGGCCGGCCAGGGGCTCGCGTGATGCAGAAAAATGAACGCGGACGCATTGTTGGTGAGGTGAAGGATGCTTATGAAGCACCTCGCAAAGGCAATGATGTTCACCTCACCCTTGATGCACGCATCCAGTACATCGCGGAGATGGCCCTGCGCGATGGCAACATCGGGCGAGGCTCGATCGTGGTCGTCAAGCCGGACAGCGGTGAAGTGCTTGCCATGGCCTCGGTGCCAAATTACGACCCCAACCGCTTCATCCCCAGCATCAAGCAGGAGGACTGGAATGCCCTGCTCGACAATCGTACGGTTCCTCTTCTCAACCGTGCTACACGAGGTTTTGTGCCAGGTTCCACTTACAAGGTGCCGATCGCTCTCGCAGGCTGCCTTGCCCACATTCAAAATAGCCGCTGGAACTGCAACGGAAGCGTCACTTATGGCACGAAGGCCATGCAGTGCTGGATTCAGCGCCAGAGTGGAGGATCTCATGGCTCGCTTGGTCTGAGTGATGCCTTGATGCGCTCCTGTAACTGCTTCTTTTATCAGTATGGCAATGCGGCCGGAATTGATCAGATTACGCGTGTTGGCAAGATGCTGGGGCTTGGAGAGCGGACGGGGATTGAGTTGGATGAAGAGGATCCAGGCATCCTTCCCAACCCACAATGGCTTCGTATGAACAGCCCTCAGGATCGCTGGAGCAGCGGTTACACGGCCAACGTTTCGATCGGTCAAGGAAGTGTCCTTGCTTCGCCTCTACAGATGGCCTCGGTGGCGGGCGCGGTGGCCTCCGGCAAGTGTTTCAAACCTCATCTTCTTTATGAGGTCAGGGATGGAGCCGAAGTGGTTGAACCGCACAAGCCGGTGATGCGTGCCGATTTGTCCCAGCACTTTCCGGATTCCGACCTCGAACTCGTTCGCAAGGGAATGTGGAAGGTGGTGAATGATGCCGGAGGCACGGCCAAGGCAGCCCGGATCACAGGTGTGGAAGTCGCTGGCAAGACAGGAACTGCACAAAACTGGCGCCGTGATGAACGCAATAACCGTCTTGAAGACAATCACACGCTTTTCATCAGCTTCGCACCTTATGTGAACGCCAAATTTGCCGTTTGTGTGATCGTTCAGGGGGGGAAATCCGGAGGAGGTTGTGCTGCTCCTGTTGCCCAGCGTGTTCTCGAGAGGTCTCTGGCGCTGGAGCAGGGCTATGATGCAGGAATCAAGCCGCTGGCCGAGGTCCTGGGCAACTTCAACAAGATTGAAGCCGTGACCTATCCAGACGCGGATACGCCGCTTCTCGCAGTGGCGGATGAGGATGGCGACACGGGGACCAGTGCTCCCGAACGCGAGTCCACCGATGCAGCACCGCGTCCGCGCAGTGCTCCTAACATTCGTAAGTCGGGCGATGCTGAATCGTCCTCGGGCAGCTCCAACCGTGACGGAACAAAGACTCGGCGGGGTCTTTTCAACCGTGGAGCGCCTACCGCAGCCCCCCCCGAGCAGCCTTCGCCTTCGGGCGGTGGCTTGTTCAGGCGGCTGTTCCGCTCATCGCGCTGAGCGATGCAACTTCGTTCCTATCATTCTCTTCTTTATCCAACTCTCTCATCATGGCTTTAACCTTTGTTCAACGCGTCAAAGAATTCATCACGGGCAAAAAGGACATCAAGACGGGCACGCGTCTTGTGATCAACTGCGAAAAACTCGAAAACCGTGTCGCCCTCATTGAGAACGGTGCCATTGAAGAATACACTCTTGAGCGCACCGGCACCTCCACGATTGTTGGCTCCATCTTTAAGGGACGCGTCAAAAACATCGAACACGGCCTCAAGGCCATGTTCATTGACATCGGGCTCGAAAAAAATGCCTTCCTTCATTTCTGGGATGCCATCCCAGAAGCGCTTTCCAATCAGGGCATGGAGGAGGTGAACCGTGGTGGCAAGCAGAAGCAGAAGCGCATCAAGGCGGAAGACATTCCGAGCATTTATCCGGTGGGGTCGGAAATCATGGTCCAGGTTACCAAAGGTCCGATTGGAAACAAAGGTCCTCGCGTCACCACCAACATTTCGCTGGCAGGCCGGCTTCTTGTCTTGATGCCGCAAAACGACCAGTTCGGCATCTCCCGCAAGATTGAGGACCCCAAGGAGCGTGCGCGGCTGCGCAAGATCATCGAACGGGTCAACCTTCCTGACGGGCTGGGGTTGATCATGCGCACGGAGGCCAGTGGGAAGCGGGCGCGCCACATCATCCGAGACCTCAGTCTGCTCATCGAGCAGTGGAATGAGATCACCGGCAAGCGTGACAGCAAACCTGCCCCGGTTTGCTGCTTCCAGGAGCCTGAACTGATTGAGCGCACGGTTCGTGATTTTCTGACGGAGGACATCGATGAAGTCGCCTGTGACGACAAAGAGACGGTGGATCGGATGCAGAAGATGGCTGCCCAGATCTCAAGCCGGGCAAAGCGTCGTATTACTTATTATCAGGGACAGACGGCGATCTTTGAGGCCTATGGCATTCAGAAGCAGATCGACAACGCCTTCTACCGCCAGGTCTGGCTGCCGTGCGGCGGTTACATTGTCATTGATCAGACGGAGGCCTTGGTCTCCATCGATGTCAATACGGGGCGCAACAAGGGCGGCGGCAAGGATCAGCAGCAGGACAAGGTGATTGTCGAAACGAACCTTGAGGCGGCTGCTGAAGTCGCCCGGCAGTTGCGTCTTCGCAACATGGGCGGGCTCATTGTCGTCGATTTCATCGACATGAAGCACCGGAAGGATCAGCAGGCCGTTTACAAGTCCATGCTGGACCACTTGAAGAGGGACAAGGCCAAGACCCAGGTGCTGCCCATCAGCCAGTTTGGCCTCATGGAGATGACTCGTCAGCGCCTTCACGAGAGCCTTAGCACCACTCTCTACGAGGACTGCCCTTACTGCAAAGGTCATGGTCAGGTGAAAACCACCTTCACGATGAGTGTTGAGCTTCAGAGGCTGCTGAGCAGCATTCTTGGCAGGGGTAAACCAGAGCAAAAGAGCCTGGTTGTGATTGTCCATCCTGAGGTCATGCAGCGCTTGAAGACCGAGGATGGCGAACTCCTTGTGTCCTTGGAGCGCAAATATGAAGCACGGCTGACCTTCCGCAGTGACCCAACTTTGCACCGTGAGGACATCAAAATCACCACTCTGAACGGCGATGAAGTCCGCGTCTGAATGGGGAGAGGTTTCTCCCACAGGGATTTTTAACACAGTCACCGATTGTTATTTCGAGCCCAATTCAGGGCTCTAGTGTCTCATTTCCCATGCCTCAAGCTTCCTCTCCAAACCGCCTTTTGATCGCAGGTGCCGGTGTGTTCCTGATCATTGCCCTCTACTTTGGCTGGCAGTGGGCCGGCCAGGAGAGCCTGCCTTCCCCCTTGGCAAAGAAAGATGTCCCTGCCGCCAAGCAGGAGCCGGTGAAGTCAGCAGATGCTTTGGCGGGGAATGGTTCGCCCAAGGCGGGAATGACTGGTGCTGCTGACCGGCTGGTGACGGTCGAAGAGGGAGACATGATGATTGATGAGATCCTGCGCTCCAACAAAGAGATACCTCAGATGGCCAGAGACCTGCATGAACTCGTCAAGAAGTTGAACGGTGAGGCCCAGGTCAATGCCAGCCGGCATTTGGTGAACCTCACAAGCGACGAGGATTATGGCCTTATTGCCGGCTATCTCACAGATGCCAAAATGAACCCCGACGTCATCGAAGTCCTCTTTTCGGATCTGATGAACCGCAACCGGGTCCTCCAGATGCCGTTGTTCATGAACATCCTCAAAAACCCTGCCCACCCTCAGAACGAGCAGGTCCGGAATGTTCTCACCATCCTTGCAGGTGAGGATCATGGCACTGACTGGGCCAAATGGGATGCCTGGGCACAGAAGGAGATTGAAAACAACAAGCCGCAGTCTTGACGCTTGGGGAAGTGGAATGACAGCTTCCTGCAACTTGCTGGCGGCTCATGACGTTTTCTGGCATCCGTCGAGCTTCAGATGCCGGTCATGAAACACTTTTTTGCTTCAGCGTTCGCCATTCTGTCGCTAGGCCTTGTCTGGTCTGCCGAAGATGTGGGCAAGGCCTCACCGACCAATTTTGGCATTCAGGATGGCAGCGTGCCTGAGGATCCCCGAGAGGCTGGACGCGGTGGCCAGTTTCTTGATTTCCCCAGCTGGCCCGTTTCCAAGGAACTTCCCAACGATGTGTTCGTGTTCGCCAGGCTCCGCTACAATTCCGAATCCGCACGCTTTGGTCGCTGGCGGGGGCAGGGGAAGTGGGCGACTGACTACCCAGATGCTGACCTGAACTTCTCCTACCGCCTCCAGCAGCTTACTGCTCTGCAGGTGAGTCCCAAGGGGGCTGTGGTGGACATCGTGGCCGAACAGATGCGCCACTATCCCTTCATCTACATGATCGAGCCGGGGAACATCGCGATCACGGACGAGGAAGCCGGGGTCATGCGTGATTACATGCTGAATGGCGGCTTCATCATGGTGGACGACTTCTGGGGCGAAGAAGAGTGGGATGTTTTCCACGCCGCCTTGAAGCAGATTTTTCCAGATCGCGAAGCGGTTGAGCTTTCTGCCGATCACGAAATTTTTCGCATGGTTTTCCCGCTCAAGGTCAAACCTCAGATCCCGAGCGTCGGTCATGCCATGGCCGGAAGAGACCAAGGCATCACGTTTGAGCGCTGGGATGCGCAGACCCCGCATTACCGGGCCATTTACGATGACAAGAAGAGGATTGTGATGCTCATCTGCCACAACACCGACCTTGGCGATGGCTGGGAGGAGGAAGGCACCGATCCTTGGTATTTTCGCGAGTTTTCGGAGAAGTATGCCTACCCCCTTGGCATTAACATCCTTTTCTATGCCCTGACCCATTGAACCGGTCCGGTTGGTTTTTTTCGATAACAATTCAACGAGCTCAGCCGTACTTGCATCGAATCTGCGCGTCTGGCTGGGAATAAAACTCCCGATCAGGCGTCTGACTCCCCGCCCGCCTGCCGGGCATTAACGTACAAGCAACAAACCAAACAAACCAACGAACCACCATGAAGAAACTCCTCGCCCTCGCCCTCGCCCTTGTGGCCTCCGCCGGCTTTGCTGCCGAGTTCCCAGACATCAGCATCGCCGATCTCAAGTCAGCCATTGCTGAGAAGAAAGTGACTGTCATCGACGTGAACGGCTCCAATTCCTATGCCGCCGGCCACGTTCCTGGCGCCATTGACTTCTCCTCCAAAGGTTCGGAGCTTGCCAGCGCCCTGCCAGCCGACAAGAACGCACTGATCGTTGCCTATTGCGGCGGCCCAAGCTGCTCCGCCTACAAGAAGGCCGCGAGCAAGGCTGCTGAACTGGGCTACACCAATGTGAAGCACCTCTCCGCGGGCATCTCTGGCTGGAAAAAGGCCGGTGAGTCCCTTGAGAAGTAATTTTTCACTCTGATTCCTCGCGCCGGGATGCTGGACAATTCTGCATCCCGGCGTTTTTTATGCCCCAAACCTTACCCTGCCATGAAAAAGCTTTTTCCTCTGCTGCTGACAGCCCTTGCTCTCCAGGCTGCCGACACCCAGAAAACCATCACATATGAAGGAAAGATCA
>CALDGV010000127.1 GCA_937941745.1 uncultured Prosthecobacter sp.
AGCTCCTAGCCTGCTCCCTCCTGGCGGCCGTGCATCGCGTGCCCATCGTGCGCCGGGAGCCCACGCCCGAGGACCTCGCAGATCCGGCCACCGCTGTCGTGGATGTGGGCGGCGAGCACGCCCCCGAGCGCCACAACTTCGACCACCATCAGTTCCCCGCCGATCATGCGCCCGTCTGCGCCCTCAGCCTCGTGCTTCAGCACCTCGGCCTGTATGAGGACGCCCGCAGCTTCTGCGACTGGCTGGAGCCCGCCGAATGGTTCGACACCCGCGGTCCCAACGTCACCGCCCAATGGCTCGGCGTGAACCGCGAAACCATGAACCGCCTCACCTCCCCCGTGGATGTCACCATCCTGCGCCGCTTTGCCAAGGCGAAGCGCCTGGAGCCCGGCGAGCCGCTGTGGGAGATCCTCAGCTACATCGGCCAGGACTTGATCGACTATCTCCGCGAGCTGCGCTCCCGCATCGACTTCGTGGCGCAGAATGCCGAGCTGTGGAGCCTCGGAGATCATGAGGTCCTGTTCCTGCCGCGGCTGGACCCGATTCCCGATGAACCCTCCGCCGGCATCGGCCGCTACCTGGAAAGCATCGGCAGGAGCAGCAGCGTCGCCGCCATGATCTACCCGGACCGGCGCGGCAGCGGCTACGGCCTTTCCCGCTACAACGACGATCCGCGCTACGACTTCACCCGCATCGGGCAGGAGCATGACGTCCACTTCGCCCATGCGCGTGGTTTCGTCGCCAAAACCTCCGCAGCCGAAGTCCAGCGGGTGCGCCAGCTCCTCGATCTGGCCAGGGTCTAGCCCCCGGCCCCGCCCGCCGCATTCCGCACTTTCCCCGGCGGGCAGCTTCGGCACCATGCAGTGATGGAACAAGCCCACGCGATCCTCATTCACCGCCTCCGCTATTCGGAGACGACGCTGATCGTCTCGTGGTGCAGCGCCGAGCTGGGCCTCTTCAAGACCATCGCCAAGGGCGCTCTGCGGCCCAAGTCCGCCTTCGCCGGCCAGCTCGACCTCTTTGTCAGCTCGGAGCTGCGCTTCAGCCGGGCCAAGAACGGCGACCTCCACACCCTTTCCGAGGCCCGCTGGACGAACCCGCGGCTGGGCCTGCGCCAGAACTACGGACGCGTGCTCGCCGCCACCTACTTGGTGAAGCTGATTGAGCTGGTCGTCGAGCCACATGCCCCGCTCCCGGAGATCTATGCGCTGCTCACCAAGGCTCTCGACTACCTTGGCGATCACGACCCCAGCCGCGCCTTTGTCGAGCGTTTTGAGCTCCGCCTGGCGGAGGATCTGGGGCTCGTGGGAGCCGGCAGCCAGGCTCCGGGCGCCTCCGCTCATGCCATTGAGGAAAATTTTCACAAACGCCTCCCCGTGCAGCGCCGCCAGCTTCTCGACTGGATCAGCGCCCGCCCCAAGATCCCGCCTGCCGCCCCGGGGGCGGATTAACCCCCGAAGGCATGTTTTCACTTGCCGCCTTCTGCCAGCCGCCGCGATGGTACTGAACACCATCCCCTTCGTTCTGCCGTGCCCCACCGTGCCACCAGCCTGCCCTCCACCACTCCGGTGCTCCAAATGCTCACCGAAGGCCGCCTCGACGAGGCGCTGAAAGCCGCCACTGACCTGCTGGCAGAGACCCGCAGCCAGGCCGCCGAGGGAGATGAGCGTGATGCCCGCATCTGCCAGGCCCTGACCCTGCTCGGAGACGTGCAGCGGGAGCTCCAGCAGGTGGCGGAGGCCGAGGCCAGCTACCGCGAGGGCCTCCAGCTCGCTGGCGAACGCCCTGATTTCCTGGGTGAGCGCGCCCGGCTGCGCATGCAGCTGGCCACCCTGCTCGACTTCAATCAGCGCGAAGCCGAGGCCGCCCCCATCTACGAAGAGGCCGCCAGCGATTTTGAGGCGCTGACGCCTCCGGATGATGTCACCGCCGCCCAGCTGCGGAACAACCTGGCCATGATCTACAAAGGCCTTGGCAAGTTTGCCCTGGCCGAGCAGCACTACCTACGCTCCCTGGAAACCATCGAGCTGCGCATGGGTCGGGATTCCGAGGCCGTGGCCTCCGTTTACAACAACCTCGGCAGCCTCTACTACACCGCCGGTTTTGCCGAGGAGGCGCTGAAGATGTTCAAGGAGGGCCTCTCGATCCGCGAAAAGATCCTGGGAGAAAACCACCCCGACATCGCGCAGTCCCTGAGCAACATCGCCACCGCACGCCATGAGCTCGGCGACAACATGAGCGCCCTGCTCGATTTCGAACGCGCCCTGCGCATCCTGGAAGCCAACCTCGCCGAGAAGGCCGAAAGCTACGAAACCGTCGGTGGCGACTACATCGCCCTCCTGCAGGCTCTGGATCAAGACCGCCGGGCCGAGGCCTTCCAGAAGCGCATGCAGAAAGTCCTGGCCCAGGCTTCATCCCCACAAAACTGACAGGCCCAGCCTTGGCAAAACAGTGACAAGCCTTCATGCCGCCAAGGGTGAACGGCTGTCAGCAAAGGTGAGACTTGCGGGCAGGGCGAGGTGGAGGCAGATGCGCGGCATGTCCTCCCCCTCCAAGGCACGTTACCTGATGATCGGCGGCTTTCTCGGCGCCGGGAAAACCACGACCGTCGGCAAGCTGGCGCGGTATTTGAGCGATCAGGGGCTGAAAGTGGGCCTGATCACCAACGACCAGGCGGGGAGCTTGGTGGACACCAAGCTGCTGCGGGGTCAGGGCTTTGCGACCGAGGAGATCGCGGGAGGCTGTTTTTGCTGCCGGTTCGGTTCGCTTGTGGAGGCGGCAGGACGGCTGGCGGATGAGGCGAAGCCGGACGTCTTCATTGCAGAGCCCGTGGGAAGCTGCACAGACTTGGTGGCAACCGTCACCTACCCGCTGCGCCGGATGTACGGTGATGCCTTCACGATCGCACCGCTGGCAGTGCTGGTGGACCCGGTGCGTGCGCGGCGCGTGTTTGGCCTGGAGTCAGGCGGGACCTTCTCCAGCAAGGTGCTGTACATCTTCAAGAAGCAGCTGGAGGAGGCGGACATCATTGTGATCAGCAAGGCTGACCTGGTCTCGGAGGAGCAACGTGAGGAACTGAAGGCCGTGCTTGAGCAGGAGTTCCCTGCCAGCAAGGTCATGACGGTGGCGCCACGCTCCGGCGAGGGGCTCACGGAGCTGTTTGACCTCCTGATGAAGGATGAGCAGCCCAAGAAGGGCAGCATGCTGGTGGATTACGAGGTTTATGCGGAGGGCGAAGCGCTGCTGGGATGGCTGAATGCGACGGTGAACCTGAGTGCGGAGGACGAGTTTGAGCCGAATGAGTTCCTCAAAGTGCTCGCAACGGAGGCTCAGGGACGGCTGCGGGAGTTGTCGGCCGAGATTGCGCATTTCAAAATGACGTTCAGTCCGGACGACAGGATCGCCGGAGAACTGGCGAGCATCAATCTGGTGCGCACCGATCATGTGCCGGAACTGGGGATGGAATTGGATGAACCGAGCGAGGGAGGGCAGCTGATCATCAATCTGCGCGCCGAGGCCGACCCTGGGGCTTTGATGCAGGTGATCGATGCCGCACTGGCGGCGGCGACGCCGGTCTTTCCCGGCTTGAAGGCCGTGCTGGAGCATCAGGAGCATTTTCGCCCAGGCAAGCCAACACCGACCCATCGGGATGCGTGAAGGCGACAGTTTTTGCACTTCCATGAGGCAGACTTGAGCATCTGAGGGCGTTGATGTGGGTGCATGATTTTCCCACGCCTTCTCCCTGCTTTCTTTGTCGTCACCAGCTTTGTCACGCCGGGTTCTCTGATGGCTGAAGACTGGCCGGAATGGCGCGGCACAGGAGGTCAAGGAGCGAGCCTGGCCAAGGGACTGCCAGAGACCTGGAGCGAAACCAGCGGTGTGGCCTGGAGGACGGTGCTGCCAGGGCGTGCTCACTCGACTCCGGTGCTGGCAGGCGAGCAGATCTGGGTGACGACAGCGCTGGAGACCCCCGCCAGCGAAGCGAAAGCCAAGGAGAAGCTGAAAACGAACACCGGAGACCAGCCGGTGACGGTGATGGAAAAGGTGGTGATTCAAGCACTGTGCCTGGACAGGACCAGTGGCAAGGTGCTGCACGAGGTGGAACTTCTGGAGGTGAAGGAACCTCAATGGGTTCACCAGTTGAACAGCTATGCCTCCCCTTCCCCAATCCTGGCTGGAGGCCGGCTGTATGTGAGCCACGGGAGCTTTGGCGCAGCCTGCCTGGACACGACGACGCAGAAGGTGCTGTGGCGGAACACTGAGCTGCAGGTGATGCATGAAAATGGGCCGGGCTCGACTCCGGTGCTCTGGGAAAAGCGGCTGATCGTGCATTTCGACGGGAGCGATGCCCAGTTCATCGCGGCCTATGACACGGAGACAGGCAGCGTGGTCTGGAAAACGGAGCGAAGCGGTGAAATGGACCCACGTCCGCAGCAGAAGAAGGCCTATGGCACACCACTTGTTGTGATGATGAACGGCCAGCCTGTCGTGGTGAGCCCGGCAGCAAACTGGATTTACGGCTACGAACCAGCAACGGGACGTGAACTGTGGAAGGTGCCCTACGGAGAACTGGGGTTTTCGATGAGCGTGCGGCCGGTGGCGGACGAACAGCGGATCTATTTCAGCACGAGCTTTGGCAAGTCGCAGATGATCGCCCTGAATCATGCGGGCAGGCAGGCACCGGAGATCGCCTGGAGGAACAACAAGAATGCGCCCAAGATGTGTTCGCCGGTGCTGGCGAACAGCCTGCTATTCTATGTGGATGATGGTGGCATTGTGAGCTGCGTGGACCCTGCAACGGGTGAGGCTCATTACCGGGAACGAATCGGCGGAAAATACAGTGCTTCACCCATTGCGGCGGATGGGAAGATCTATTTTGCGAGCCGCGAAGGCGTGGTGACGGTGGTGGCGGCAACGAAGGAGTTCAAGATCCTGGCGCAGAACCCCCTGGAAGGATCGCTGATGGCAAGCCCGATCGCCGCAGACGGAGCTCTTTATCTGCGCACGGACAAGGCACTTTATCGCATCGGGAAGTAACCCGACTGCGGATGAGGAGGCGATGTTTTTGGGCTGGTCCCACGCCTGGGGCGTGATAGCCTCGCGCTGGATTCGTATTGCTTTTGTGATGTTGCCTGAGTTCCGCCCCCTACGACGTGCGCTGCTGATGCTCGCGCTGGGTGGAATGCTGGCAGGCGCCAGCGCCCAAGAAGCGGCACCGATCCCCTGGTCGGAGCGGGAGACGCGGCTGGCGAACGAGTACCTCTCCCTGCTGGTGGCGCAGCCGGAGTATGGCCGTGTGGTGGACCTGCTGTGGTCGCTCTACGAGAAGCATGAATCCACGGCCCTGCTGATGGAAAGCGTGACGGCGCAGGCAGCACAGCAGCGCCACCCTGCGGTGGTGCTGGTGCTGGGGCATCTGCATCGGAAGGCCGGGGACCTGAAAAAAGCCGTGGCGACCTACGAGCAGGCGCTTGGCAGTGCAGCCCACAAGCCTTTAGCTCTGCATTCGCTGGCGGATGCCACCTTTCAGCTTGGCGATTCGGCGAAGGCCTATGAGTGGACACGGCAGCTGAATGAGCTGCTGCCGGATGAAGACGCACGGAAGGTGGAGGTGCTGCTGCGGCTGGGCACGCTGGCGCTTTCTGCGGACAAAGCCGAGACGGCAGTGGAGGCCTGGGAGCAGGCAGCCAGGCTGCGTGCCAGCGACTTCCAACTCACCCGGCAGGTTGCCGAATTGATCCTGCGGGCAGGCTTTCCAGAGCGGGCGGCCGCTTTTTACACCGCGCTGGCAGACCAGAGTGATCCGCAGAAGCGCCTGGATGCACTTTACGATCTGGCGCGCATTCACGAACACGCAGACCAGTTTGAAAAGGCGGACGCAGCGCTGAAAAAGGGTCTGGCACTGCTGGACTTCAGGGATGCCCGCTACACCGACTTTTTCCGCCGCCGTGTGCGGCTGCATGAGCGCTTTGGCACGCTGGAGGACCTGCGCCAGCAGCTCCAGCAGGGGAAGGGAGAACAGGCTTTGCGCGATCAGGCCCGATTCCATGAAATGACGGCGGATGCGGATGCCCAGATTGAGACCATGAGGGCACTGGTGAAGGCAGCACCCCGGGTGGACGACTACCGCTGGGAACTGGTACGTCTGCTGCTGGACCATGATGGCACGGACGAGGCGGCAAAGCTGCTGGATGAGCGCCTCAAAAACAACGGCAGCGACCTGCCCGCCATCGTCTTTCTCCGCTGTGAGGCCGATCTGCGCCGTGGCCGGCAGGCGGAGGCCGTGGCGCGGCTGCGTCGGCTGCTGGAGGTCCAGGGCACCAATGCGGAGGTGGAGAAACAGGCCCTGGCCTTTGCCCAACAGCGCGCGCTGGACGAGGCGGTGGAGGTCATCCTAAAAGCACGGGTGGAGCGTGATCCGACGAGGGCGGAGGCCGTGTTTGAGCTGGCGGCATTTCATCGGGCACGCAAGGACATGACTGCCGCGGATGCACTGCTGCGCCGGTTCACCCAAAACGCGCCGAACGAAGAGGAGAAACAACGCCGGCTGAATGAAGCGGCCTCCTTCATGGCCACGGGCAGTGATCTGGACACGGCGATCATTCTGGCCCGTGAGGCTGTGTCGAAAGCAAGCTCAGGAAGAGAGGAGTTTCTGCGGCTGGCAGACCTGCTCACCGAGCATGCCGAGCCGGAGGAGGCGCTGGAGTGGCTGGAAAAAGCCTGGAAAGCATCGAAAACCGAGGAGGAGGGGATCGATGTGGATGAGCGCATCTACTCCCTGCTGCTCGGGGAGAAGAAAAAGGAGGCGCCAAGGCAGCGTGGCAGTGGCGGAGACTTTCAACTGCCCGAGGTCTTCACCGGCAAAGGTTTTGCCAGCTCCGACACAACGCCGGGAGAGAAGGCTGAAGTGCCGGAGGAAGTGATGGCACAGGTGCAGCGGCTCAACGAAGCCGCCTCCGCCACCACAGCAACACCACTCCAGCTGTTCCGCTCCGCATGGTGGTCCATGCGCGCCAGCCTGCATGAGGAGGCCTACGCAGCTTTCCGTCGTCTGGAGGAAGCTTCGCCCGGACGCAGCCTGCCCCTGGAATCCGAAAAGCTGCTGCTGGAGCTGACGCTGGAGGACAAGAACGTCGCGCTGGCCTTTCGAGTCCTGAAACGCCTGATCGCCAAGGATCCGACCAACCAGATCCGCTACACGCTGCGCCTGAGTGAACTGATGCTCGAGGATGAGCAGGCAGCGACCGCAGCCATCAACGTAGGCCTTTCCCATGAACGCACAGGCTGGCGCATGGCCACGGAGCCGCCGCCACCAGGACGTGCCGCCACGCTGGTGCTGGAACGCGCCTACCGGGAGGCACCGGACTCAGAACAGCTTCTGAATGCCCTGACCCAGTGCTACACGCTGCAACGCCGTGCCGAGGATGCCTTGAAGCTGTGGGAGCAGGCCATCGAGCGCGCCAGCGGCGGCACGGCGGTGACCCTGATGCAGCGCTACGCGGAGATGCTTCTTCAGCGCGGCAAGCTGGCGGAGCATGTGAAGGTGCAGATGCGCATCGTGGAGATGGAGACGGAGGTGAAGCGCCGCCGTGAAGCCTTCAAACGCTTCCTGGACCGCCTGCTCTGGGCCGGGGAAGGCGGCGGTGAACTGCCTGAAGAGGTGCTGAAAAGCCGCCTCAATCTCGTGCAGGACTCTCTCACGGCATTGACAAAGAAACATCCCTTCGACGGGTTCTACCACGAAGCCCTGGCCGGCCTTCATGAGCGCACGGGAGATGCCGCCCGGGCCTTTGCCGCCATGAAGCAGGCCTACTACACGGCGCCAGACACGCCCTTCTCACTCGATCAACTGCGCGAGGCGGCACTGAAGGCGGGCGATCTGAAAGCAGCGATCTATTTCCAGAAGCAGGTCGCCGCCAGCGCCGCTCCAGCACAGATGGCGGCTGAATCACGGAGGCTGGTGGAGATGCTGGAGCAGACCTTCCAGATCGCCGAGGCAGACCGTGTGCGTCGTCGGCTGGAGAGCCGCTTTTCCCAGGATGCCGCGGCGCTGGAGGATCTGGCGGAGCATTACCGCAGCACCGGCCAGGATGAGGCGGAGCGCCGGGTGTATGAGCAGATCGCCCGGGTGCGCCCCTGGGATGCCAAGTCGGAGCTGCGGCTGGCCTTGAAATGTCTGCGGCTCGCGGATGAGGAGGGCGCGAGGAAGTATCTGCGCGAGATTGTGCGCCGCACTCAGGCCCAGGCCTACCAGCCGCCTGCCGGAGTGAATCCGGAACGCCTGCCTCTGCCCCTGGCCGAACAGCGCCGGACCGGCACGCCCGGTGCGGTGACGGAGATCGTCAGTGAACTGGACAATGTGCCCGCCTTGAAATCCAGTGAGACCACCGCCCTGCGCACCTACCTGAGCGTGCCTCGCCCGGAATTTTCCGAGCTTCCTGATGAACTGCCTCACCTGCGCCTGAGGGCGATCGAAGAGCTGGCCAAGCTGGCGAAGCGCGAGGGGAGCCTCGATCTCTGGAAGACAGAGGTCACTGCTTTGAAATCACCGGTCGAGCGGCTGTGGGGAGCTTATTTTGCAGGCCTCGGCGAGCTCTGCCGCCAGGAACTGCGGAGCCTGATGAGCCGTGGCAGCGGCCTTGAGGCGGTTTTCTGCCAGATGTGGATCACGCTTCGTTCCGGCGGCATGGAGGAGGGCATGACCTGGGCCACGCAGACAGGTGTGGATGGCGAGATCCTGGAGATGCGGCAGCGCATGCTGCTCGCCGTTGCCGGCATCCTGGCTGACATGGGCGGGTTCCGTTTTGCCAAGGGCGACCTGACCCGGCTGGGAATGCTGCGCAGCGTCTCTGTGCTGGACATCCTGCGCCGCCTCCAGGACCAGCAGCGCTACCCCGAAGCGCTCGAACTGGGCGAAAGCCTGAGCAGGCATAACCCTGCGCTCGGCAGTGCCTTCGTGTTCTCCCTGGCCCGCATCGCCGAGTCGGCCGAACGCTGGGACCTGGCTCGGGACTATCTGGGACGGGTGGTGCGTGGCGCGGTGCAGCCTGAGGCCTACCGCGGGACCTATGACCCCTATCTTTTCAGCCTCAGCGCCGCCAATCGACTGGCCAACAGCGCCACCGAACGCGAACAAAATGTGCGCTCTGCCTGGAGGCACCTGCAAGCCACCCCTCCCTCGGCCATGACGAGCCTGCGCAAGGCGGCAGTGGCCGGGCTTGCGGGAGCTCCAGACAAGGCGGCGGCAGAGATGGAAAGCCTGCTGACAGGAGATTTTCTGCCTTCCCGGCCGATGGGGGAGCCACGCGGGCTCCTGCTTCCTCAGGGGTCTCCACGCTGGGAGGAGCCGATGCACCTGCGCAGCCTCTGGGAGGAGACACGCGAGATCCAGGCCCGCTTCACCAACGAAGGCCTGGGCCAGGTGGTTCAGCAGGTCAACGACCGGCTGTCCACACGCTGGGGAGGCATGGCGCTCAGTTCACGGTCCGGGCTGGAGTTTGGTGAATGGCGGCTCAGCCACCTCATCCGCCGCATGCGCAGCGCCGACTATCCGACGAGGCTGCGCATGCTGCGTGAACATCTGGCCAGCGTGGACATGCGTCAGGAGGTGTCCGTGGACACGCTTAGCGAACTGGGCGGCCGTCTGGAGGGCGCAGGCATGTCGCGTGAAGCCATTGAAGTCTATGGGATGCTGCCGGGCCGCGCTCCGGCAAATCCGGAGTATGCGCAGTGGCTCATCCGAGTGGCTGAAGCCTCGCTGGACACGAAGACCGGCCTCAAGTTCACCCTCCAGCTTCTGGAGGCCGAGCCTCCCTACAAACCGCCGCAGCCTGGAGACGAGGTGCTGCGTGAGAAGCATGCCCACTTCCTTGCCCTGGAATACGACGTGGCCGAGCTGCACCGGCGGGGCTACCTGCCTGCGCCGACCAAGGTGCTGCAGGGCCGCATCCCACACGAGGTGCCGTATCTGCGCGAACTGGCGCTGCTCTATGAAAAAATGGCGCAGGACAAGCTGGCGCTGGATGCCTGGAACCGACTGCATGAGGCCTTTGTCGCCAATGAAGAGAGCGGCATCATCCCAGACGCTGAGAGCAGCGTGCACCGTGCCCGGCTGCTGGTCCATGAAGGGAAGCCGGAGGCTGCCTTGGAGGCGCTGCGCAGCGTGCCACTGGTCGAAAAAACCGGTCTGCAAGCCCGGGAAGCCCTCAAGCTGCGCGCCGAGCTGGCGGCAAAGGCCGGCTTGTGGGATGAATTCCACGAACTGATGACCAAGGCGGTGGAGCTGAAGGCCCTGGATGCCATCACCCATCTTACCAGCCTCTGCCGCGAGCATTCCCGCGCCATCGACGGCCTGAATTTCCTGACTCAGGCCGAACGCACCATGAAGGATGATGCTGACCGCTTCCGCCTCCGGCTGGAACTGCTGCGCCTCCTGGCAGCGGACCCAGCCTGGTCACCCGACCGTGGCCGAGCGCAGATCGCCGCACTGTTCCGGGTGCGTCATCGAGGCCGGGAGGCCCTGGCGCAACTTGCCGACTGGATGAGCCATGAGGCCGAGAGAGGGCATCGTGCTGCATGGATGGCCATTCTCAGGGCAGAAGCCCGCGCCGGCACAGACCGCCCCCTGGCGGCCTTGGCCCTTAGCGCCTTTGCCAAGGATGCACCTGCCGCGTTCGTGAATGATCTGGCCCAAGGCTGGCAAAATGTGGCGGACAGCGACCGCATCTGCCTGGAACTCGCCGCCGAGCTGCTTTTGCAAAAACAGCGCCCAGCCCTGGCCTGGCAGGCCTGTCTGGTCATGCAGGACCTTCCTTCCATGCGGCTGGAGAGCCGCAAGCAGCCACTGATGCTCCGTGTGGCCCACGCCATGAACAACCGGGCCATCGTGCAGGAGCTTTTTGCCGAGGTCGTGCGCATGCCCGTGCCGGGAGGCTCGCAGACGGTAGCCTGGGCGCAGACCCTACAGGAATGCGGTGAACTGAACCTGGCGCGTGAACTTTACCAGACCGCGCTGGACCGGCTGGAGGCCACCCAGGGCAGCCAGCCTGACCTCACCGCCGCCTGGGCGAAGTTTCTGATCGCTCAGAAAGAGTACGAGGCTGCGGAAACCTGCCTCCTGCGCGATGTCTGGATGCTCCCCAACGAGGCCGCCGGAATCCTCTTCGCGCTTTATCAAAGCTGGGGTCGTCTGGCCGACATTCAGCAGGAACTGCGCAAATTCCACCTGCCCGGAGGCATTGAGAAGGAAGTGCTTTACCTGGCGGCCAAGGAACTGGGCGCCAAGCCGCCAGTCATGGCCCCTTGAAGGCAGCAGAGCCTACTCATCATCATCGCGGGCCTTGTCACCCTCCACGGCCAGCAGGACACGGAAACCGACATCGGACAGCTGCCCGGCCACAGGAACCTTCCGGCGGTAGGAAGCGAGCAGCTCGCGAGGGTCGGAGGTGGTAAAAGCGCCTCCCCGGACAATGCCATCGGCGGCATCCTTGCCCCAGTTGTCAGCCACCCACTCCCACACATTGCCCGCAAGGTCATGAATCTGCGTGCGGCTGTCCGGCCGGAAGCTGGCCACCGGGGCAGGCCCTGCGTGCCCATCGGTGTAGCCCGGGATGGATTTCTTTCCGGCCGGGTCGGAGGTCTTGTCGGCAAAATTGCCGGTGCGGGCAGGAGGCACCGAGGTGAAACCCCAGGGGTAAAAACCGCCGATGGCACCACTGCGCTGTTCGGCCGTGTCGCCAATTTCACGAGGAAGGTTCACCGCCAGACTCCACTCATCATCCGTGGGCAGGCGATACTCCTGATCGGGCTCCAGCAGGCCTTTGGCGCGCTCGCGGTCGGTCAGCCAGCGGCAGAACTGCTCTGCCTCGGAGCGCGAGACGTTCGTCACCGGCAGATCAGGTGCCTTGTCGAGGTCGCGTCCAGGAGTTACCGGCTGGTTCGAACTGCGGGCGAACTCTGCAAAGTCCTTCCGACGGGTCTCCGTGGCGGCGAGCATGGCCCTGCCCAGAGGCACCAGCTTCATGCCAAGGCTGTTCTCCCAGGCCTTGCCAAACACAATGGCGCCGGTGGCCTTGAGCCGCACATTGAAGCTCTGAGCCTGGCCCTCCTTCATCGTGCCGCGCACAAACTCGCTCTTGTAACCGGGCAGCCGGACTTCGAAGGCAAACTTGTCCGCACGGGTTTTCTCCAGCTTCAAAGGCGTGCGCCCGACAACGAGTTCGCCATTCAGCACTTCGGCTCCGGATGGTGTGCTGTCGATGCTGAGACGGCCGTAGTGAACCCGGATGATCTCAGTGCGGAAGGCCTGGCGGCCAGGCGTGGGCATCATGCCCGGGGGCAGCTTGATGTTGGCAGGACGCCACCCGTACTCATGATCAATGTCGAGACGACCGCTCTGCCGGTCGCGCGAGGTCATCCAGGCAGAAAAGGCATCTGCATCTGCAGCAGGGACCATGACACAGTTCAGCACAGTTTTTTCGGGTGTGGTGAAGGGCACCACATCGAAGGCGGCAGCGCGCAGGGTGGCCTCCAGAAAGGCTCGAAACTGGCTGACCTCCACCGGCAGATCAGCCACATGGCGGTCCTTGGTGAAGCTGAACCACTGGCCGTAAATGTTCTGCCAGGGCTGGCCGGCCTGAGGCTGCTTGGGTGCCGGTGCAGGCTTGGTAGGCAGCGGCAGTTCGTAGGCCCACTCGCGCTGGTATTTCCCAGCATGCAGCGAGGCCCCGGCGACTGCTGACGCCACCAGGAAAAGGGCTGCGTTCGCCATCAGGCGCGCGGTGCGACGCCAGAAGGTCTCCGGCCGCTTCATGCCGACCTGCTGCAAAGCCTCGGCAAACTCACCGGCATTCTGAAACCGCTCGGCAAGGTCCGGCGCGCAGGCCTTGCAGATGACCCGGTTGAGGTCCATCCAGAAAGGCCACTCCTCATCGCTGAGGTTGGCGGGGATCTCGGGAAACTCCATGCGGTCCTTCCCGCTGCTCATCTCATAGAGCACCTTGCCAAGGCTGTAGATGTCCGCCTGCGGCGTGCCTGGACCTTCCGGCGGCACAAAGCCTTCCGTGCCCACAAAAGTGCGCTCCCCCAGGGCGGCCACGAGGCCGATGTCGGCCAGTTTGCAGACCCCGCCGACAAAGATGATGTTCGAGGGCTTGATGTCACGGTGGGTGAGGCCGTGGTTGTGCATGTAGTGCAGCGCATCCGCGAGATAAACGCCCGCATCCCGGCAGAAGACGAGGTCGAGCCGCCCATGCCGCTTCATGTCAGTGCCCAGAGTGCGGGGAACGTAAGTCTGCAGGTTCTCAAAGCTGGCACCTTCCTCGGCATCATCGGCCAGCTCCATCACGCAGTAGTAGAAGCCACGGCCCTCGTTCCAGCCGACATGCAGGATGTGCACGAGGCAGGGATGACCGCGGGAGATGGGCTCGAACTGCTGGATGCCGATAAACTCGCGGTGGAAAGTGCGGGTGAGCTCAAAGTCCTCCCGCCAGACGATCTTCACTGCGCGATGGGCTCCAGTGACAACCTGAGCC
>CALDGV010000128.1 GCA_937941745.1 uncultured Prosthecobacter sp.
ATCTCATGTCGCCCACATCATGATCTCATGTCGCCCACATCATGATCTCATGTCGCCCACATCATGATCTCATGTCGTCCGCACGGTGATCTATGCTGCGACTGTGTGGAAGCTGGAGAACGGTCCTTTCAAGGCAGCCCCTCGGATCGAAGAACTTGATGACTTCAGCTAACCAAGGGGAGCGCGGGCACTCTTGCCCGCTTTTTGAAATAGCGCAAAGTCGTGAAGAGACTAGATGAGGAGGACGTGAGTGTCCGCACTTGCTTTCAATGAAAGCATTTGCTTCTTCTTAGTATGGATGCTGAAACGAAGAAAATGCTTCTGGGCGCAATACTCGGAGTTTGTGGCACGCTGCTGGTTCAAGCAGTTATGCGAATGACTGCATGGTTTGAAGATTGGCAGGTCAGTCGTTGCATTCGGAAAGGCCTTTTGCGCTCGGCACTTGGTGGCGGAGTTCCAGGATTAACCTTGGCGGTGCGAAATGAGTCTGGCATCGAAATACGTTGTAGAGAAGTTGTTCTTCGATGTGGTGGAGCAGGATTGCATATGTCTCCTGTAGGCGACTCCGGCCAAGTTTCCGGCATATTGGACTTCTATGATACCCTGAAAAAGAACTTCGGCATGGCACCGCCGGTCATTCAACCACATGGCGCATATACCTATGCAATCGCCTATGGAATGGTTGGGGCAGTGAGGGAGCCACTAGAAGGCTTTGATGTAACAGTGGACTTCAAAAACAAACATAATGTCGTGAAGCTTGTGAAAGCACACTTCAAGATGCCGAAACACCTGAATTCGAATTATGCCAAAGCCAGCTGTTTAATTTTTGATGCTTTTCTTCGCGATCTTAAATCTGGGGCGCTAAACAGCGCGCGACTAAGTTTTCGACTCGACCCATTTCCATCGTACTTGGACTCGGATGGCCGATCACCACGGATCTAGTAGTTAAAGAAGAGGCAAAGATGAAGAGGCGGACAGGAGTGTCCGCGCTCCTCTTCGCGAGATATGCCTCCTATCTGGTCATTTTAACCGAGCTTTTGCCTCGCGTTCCTCTTGATGCCTTTTCATCCTCTTCCTGTCTTCGATGTCCCGTTTGCTAAACCTGACACTCATATAGACAACGATTGTTTCCTGGTAACTGCCATTCATGATCACCTCTGCTGGCTTTGCTCTAGAAACTCCAAGTCCTTTGGGGTTGTTCCATGGTCGCTCGTCCTCTCCTCCTCCAAAAATGATGTGCTGGCGAAATCCTCGACAGACAATTTCCTCGTCATCACCACGCGACATAACAAAGCAAATGGGATCGTTCCAAGGGTCAACAATCTCGATCAAACCGTTAGCTGATCGAGACGGCAAGTCCTTGAGCTGTGCGATGGCAAACTCTGGAAACCCGGAAATGTTTACTTCTTCACTATCACTCGAAACATAACTGAATCGATCTGGATGCAGTTTTTGATATTCAATAAGCAGCGGCGTGATTTCCATGACCTGCATTCCCCAGTCTCTCCATTTGATGAGCTCAGCCTTTCGATTTGAGCGACTCATTTCGTGGCGAAGGGTCGAGACAGGCATTGGCAGGCAAAGTGCGATGCAGATCCATCCGGTGTTGCGTGATTTTGAATCGAAAAGCGCGACGAGCGATATGGCTATCAGAACCAGTGACACAACCAACACGGCGATAGCCATGATGCCATGAGCTATTTGTTCGCCTGATGGCCAAGCTGGACTGTGACTTGGCTTTGTGAAAAACGACGCCAGCGAGATGGCAAACACCAAAGAAGAAGGGATGATCAGGATTCGATTCATCGCCTTCTCAATAGGAAGCCTCAGTATTGGAAGGCAGTTTACGCATGATACTCCTGCAACGCCCGCACCTGCACCTCGCTGCCTTGGAGTGACTTGATCGCCTTGAGGGCGGCGTCGGCTCCACGGAGGGTGGTCATGATGGGGATGCGGTTCTGCATCGTGGCGGTGCGGATCTTCACTTCATCCTCACGGGTGTTCTTTCCAGACGGCGTGTTGATGACGAGGGCCATGTCCTTGTTCTTCATCAGATCAATGACGTTCGGGCGCTGACCGGAGGCGAGCTTGGGCAGGATGTTCACGGCGATGCCGGCGGCCTTGATGACTTCGCCGGTGCCTGGGGTGGCGTAGAGGGTGAAGCCGAGCTCGGCGTAGCCTTTGGCGATGCGGGCGACGCTCTGCTTGTCGCTGTCCTTGACGCTGATGAAGACGTTGCCCTTGGTGGGCAGGGTGCCGCCTGCGGCCATCTGGCTCTTGGCGAAGGCGAGGCCGAGGTCCGGATCAATGCCCATGACCTCGCCGGTGCTCTTCATCTCAGGGCCGAGGATGATGTCCACGCCGGTGAACTTGCTGAAGGGGAAGACGGCCTCCTTGACGCTGTAGTGCGGAGGGATGACCTCGGTGGTGAAGCCGAGCTCCTTGAGCGTCCTGCCTGCCATGATCTTGGCGGCGAGCTTGGGCAGCGGCACGCCGATGGCCTTGCTGACGAAGGGGGCGGTGCGGCTGGCACGGGGGTTGACTTCGATGACGTAGAGGTCGTCGCCTTTGACGGCGAGCTGCATGTTCATCAA
>CALDGV010000129.1 GCA_937941745.1 uncultured Prosthecobacter sp.
CCGAGCTCACAATCCAGCCGAACGAGCGCGACCACTCCGTCTTCACCGGCATCGACGCCCTCGCCCGGGATGTCCGCCAGTTTGGCTACTATGGCGGCATCCGCCTCCTGAAGGCCTCCGTGAAACGCTTTCACGACTACTGTACCCGGGAAAAGCTCCCCCTGCACGGCAAAAACTTCACCCTCCGCTACGCCAGTAACATCCCGCCCCAGGTCGGCATGGCCGGCTCCAGCGCCATCATCACCGCCTGCTGGCGCGCCCTCATGCAGTTTTATGGCGTGGAAATCCCCACCCACCTCCTGCCCAGCCTCGTCCTCAGCGTGGAGAATGAGGAACTCGGCATCCCTGCCGGCCTTCAGGACCGCGTCATTCAGGCCTATGAAGGCGTCGTCTTCATGGACTTCAACCGCGCCTCCATCGAGAAGCGCGGCTACGGCATCTACGAGCCTCTGGACCCCGCCACCCTGCCACAGGTTTACGTCGCCTACACCACCCGCCTGAGCGAGGGCACCGAGGTCTTTCACAACGACATCCGGGGCCGCTGGAACCGGGGTGAACGCGACGTGGTCAGCGCGATGTATCAGTGGGCCAACCTGGCCCAGCGTGTGCGCGACATGCTGATCGCCGGCCGGGGCCAGGAGATCGGCCCGCTGCTCAATGAGAATTTCGACCTCCGCCGACGCCTCTACAAGATCAGCCAGGGCAACCTCGACATGGTCGAAGCCGCACGCGACTGCGGTGCCAGCGCCAAGTTCACCGGCAGCGGCGGAGCCATTGTGGGCACCTACGAGGATGACGCCATGTTTGAGAAGCTGAAGGCCACCCTGGAGCCGATGAGCGTGGCGGTGATCAAGCCGCAGATCGTCTGATCTCGGCGGCTGAAGCGGATTGTTCGTGAAGCCAGGGCCGCAGGCTGCGTACATCTGCATCCATGCTTCTTGCCGAACTCACCTGGGCCGATGTGGCCGCTTTAGATCGAAACACACCGGTCGTCTTCCCGGTGGCCGCGCTGGAACAGCATGGCAGGCACATGCCCGTCTTCACCGACTCGATGCTCATGGGTGAAATCGCGCGCCGGGCTGAACTGGAGCTGAAAAACGACGTGCTTTTCGCCCCGCTGCAGTGGCTGGGAAACTCCCACCATCACCTGGACTTCCCCGGCACTTTGTCAGCAGAACCGCGAGTCTATCTGGACCTGCTTTGCGGCCTGCTGGAGAACTTCATTGCGCACGGCTTCAAGCGCCTGATTCTCCTCAATGGCCACGGCGGCAACGACGTGCCCGGCAAGCAGGCCGTCTTTGAGGTGCGCCAGAAGCATCGCCGTCGAAACGACCTCCTGCTGCTCTTCGCCACCTACTGGAACCTCGTGGCGGATCCGGCAAAGGCGCATCCTGATCTGAAGCAGCAGGTGATGGGACATGCCTGTGAGTGGGAGACCTGCATGGTGCTGCGCCTCGCCCCGCATCTGGTGAAAGGCCACACAACCGTGGGCAGCGTGCCCTTTGGCAATCCCTTTGAGCCTGCTTCACGCGGCTGGATCATGACCGACCGCAGCGAGCCTGGCCACGTCGGCGATCCCACCCACGCGAGCGCCGAGAAGGGCGAGGCCCTGTTTCAAGCCTTCACCGCCGGCACCGTGGCGATGCTGCGCCGGGTGATGGCGTGGGACGGGAAGAATTGGGAAGGCTGAACAACCTATGAACCGCTCCTCATCCTGGAAATGGTGGATCACCGGCCTGCTGCTGCTGGCGACGACGATCAATTACATGGACCGCGTCACCCTGGCGAATGCCTCGGTTCGCGTCACGCAGGAGTTTGGCCTGAGTGAACAGCAGTACGGAAACCTGGAACTCGCCTTTGGCTGGGCCTTTGCGGCCGGGTCGCTGGTGTTTGGCTTCCTCGCAGACCGGTTCCGGATCTACTGGCTCTACCCCTGCGTGCTCGCAGGCTGGTCGGTGATGGGCATGATTTCGGGCTGGACATCGGACTACACGCAACTGCTGGTCTGCCGCACACTGCTGGGCTTCTTTGAGGCCGGCCACTGGCCCTGTGCGCTGAAGACCACCTTTGCCGTGCTGAATGAAAAAGACCGCACGATGGGCAACAGCGTGCTGCAGAGCGGCGCGAGCATCGGTGCCATCATCACCCCGCAGGTGATGAAGCTGCTGATGACGGAGGAACTTGGCTCATGGAGGTCCGCCTTTGTCGTGGTCGGCGCCTTTGGCCTGCTGTGGGTGGCGGTGTGGCTCTGGATGATGCGTGGCAGCGGACTCGACGAGACTCCGAGGCAGGCCGCCAGCAGCCCCAGGCAGCCCTTGGGTGAAATCCTGGTTAGCCGCAGCTTCTGGGCACTGGCGCTGCTCATCACCGGCACGCAGACCGTCTGGCACATCTACCGGGTCTGGATGATGAAGTTTCTCCAGACTGGGCGCGGCTACACGGAGGAGGCCGCGCTGGATTTCCAGTCAGCCTACTACATCTCCACGGATGTGGGCTGCTTCCTGGCAGGCGCGATTTCCCTCTGGCTGGTGCGGAAAAAAGGCCTCAGCGCGCATGATTCCCGCCGCTGGGTCTATGCCGGTGCCTGCATGCTCACCTCGCTCAGCGTGCTGATCCCTTCCCTGGAAAAAGGCTGGGCGCTACTGGGGGTGCTGCTGATCATCGGTGCCGGAGCTCTGGCGCTTTTCCCCTGCTACTACAGCTTTGTGCAGGAGCTTTCGGCCCACCATGTCGGACGCCTCACCGGCCTGCTGAGCATGTGGGTGTGGGCGGTCACCTCCCCGCTGCACAAGCTCTTTGGCTGGATCGCCGACACGACCAAGTCCTACGACCAGGGGCTGATCATCGCCGGGCTGGCTCCATGGCTGGGGGTGATCGCCATGAAATGGCTGTGGGTGAAGCGCCCGGAAGAATCTGGAACTCCGGCAGCGTAGTAGGCAGCTCATGCTGACCTTCGCCTCTCCTGCCTCAGGCTCATCGCGCCTTCACCGGCGCGATTTCCTGCGCATTGGCGGACTTGGGCTAGGCGGCCTGGGATTGGGTGACCTGATGGCAGCCCAGCAGAAGCGTCTGCTGAAGGACAAGTCCGTCATCTTTCTCTTCATGCACGGAGGTCCGTCGCAGTTCGAGACCTTCGATCCGAAGATGGATGCGCCCTCGGAGATCCGCAGCGTGACCGGAGAAATCCCCACCAAGCTGCCTGGCATCACCTTTGGCAGCACGATGGAACGCCTGGCAAAGCTGGCGGACAAATTCAGCATCGTGCGGTCTTTTGTGACCGGTGATTCGGTGCACGACATCAAGACCATCGTGGGCAAGGACACGCTGCAGGCCAACCTGGGTTCGCTTTATGCCCGGATGGCGGGCCCGCTGAGGAAAGACACG
>CALDGV010000130.1 GCA_937941745.1 uncultured Prosthecobacter sp.
CCGGCCATCTCATGCGCGCCTTCCAGCAGGGCGACGCGCTTTTCCAGCACGTCGGTGGTGGGGTTCATGAGGCGGGTGTAGATGTTCCCGAGCTCCTTGAGGGCAAAGAGGTTTGCCGCGTGGTCGGTGTCCCGGAAGACATAGCTGGCGGTGCGATACACGGGCACGGCGCGGGACAGGGTGGTGGGATCAGGCTGCTGGCCGCCGTGGAGGCAGAGGGTTTCGAGTTTCATGGTGGTGAGGTTGGAAAAAGAGAGGCCCAAGGCTACTGGCACCGCAGGCGGCGGCAATGCCGTTCTTGGCATTCCCGGCCCCAAAAAGAAAACCCGCGCCGCTGAGCGCGGCGCGGGTTGGATGAAGCATCCTGGAAGCAGGGTTTAGCTGATCTTCGGCAGCTCAAACTCCGCCACGTAGGTGTCGGTGGCGATCTTGTTGGCCTCGTCGGCGAACTCGCCGATGAACTTCTCGGACACCGGATCGAACTCCAGCATCGGGCCGCAGGAGGCGAGCTCGGCCTTCACGTCGATCTTGTTGTCCACGAGGTTCTGAACGAAGTGATCGAAGGTCTCCTGGGCGGCCTTGTTGCCGCTGAGGCGCTCCTTGATCTCCTCGTTGCTGATCTTCTTGCCAAGGCGGTAGCTGACGTTGGCCATGTGGGCCAGCGCGGCGGCGTGGTGGCCATGGGCGACGTTCAGCACGTCCTTGGTGATCTTGCCGGCGCGGACGGAATCAATGAAGTTCTTCATGTGGTCCGGGCCGTCCTGGAAGTTGTCGAACTTCTCGATGGTGTTGCCATCGTTGTCGTAGGCCTTGGACTCGGCGATGAAGCCACCTTCGCAGTGCACGACGTTGCCGATACGAGGAGCGGCGGTCTTGCCGTTGACGCGGTAAACCGGCTCGTAGCCCTTGGTCCAGTTCATGTCCTTCATGGGCAGGCCACGGTTGTCGAACAGCAGCGGAGCGCCTTCGGCAAATTCGTAGAAGGCCATCTGGTTGTTGGCGGTTTCACCATCATCCTGGTAGCCCCAGCGGCCGCCGAAGCTCATGACGCGCTTGGGAAGCTGGTCTGGATTGCCGAGCGCCCAGCGGGCCACGTCGAGCTGGTGAGGGCCCTGGTTGCCGATGTCGCCGTTGCCGTAGGCCCACTGCCAGTGCCAGTCATAATGGAACTGGGTGCGATGGACGGGCAGGATGCCGCGGGGACCGCTCCACAGCTTGTAGTCGATCGTGCCGGAGAGAGGCTTGCCACTGGCGTCGGTGACGGTGCCGGGCTTGAGCAGGCCGTTGGCGTCCGGGGAGATCGGAGCTGCGATCTTGCCGATGCTCTTGCGGGCCTTGTAGTTGATGCCGCGGCTGAGGGTGACCTTGCCGAGCTTGCCGCTCTTGACGTATTCCATGGCGGCTGCCCAGCCCAGGTCGGAACGACGCTGCATGCCGTGCTGCACGACGATGCCCTTCTGAGCGGCGACGAGGGAGGCCTCGACGAGCTTGCGGCCTTCCCAGATGTTGTGGGAGACGGGCTTCTCGACGTACACATGCTTGCCATTGGCAATACCGGTCATGGCGATCAGCGTGTGCGTGTGGTTCGGAGTGGCGATGGTGATGGCATCGATGTCCGGATCGGCGCAGCACTCGCGGAAGTCCTTGTAGGCCTTCACCTTGATGCCTTTCTTGTCGAGATCGGCCACGTGCTTCTCGAGCACGGCGCTGTCCACGTCACAGAGGGCGACAAGACGCACGCCTTTGATCTTCAGCAGGCTGCTGATGTGGCCGGCGCCGCGGGATTTGAAACCGATGACGGCGACGCGGACGTCACCATTGGCTCCGATGGGGGCCGCCCAGGTGGGCAGCGTGGCAAGGCCGGCAGCGCCGGCGACGGTTCCGCGCAGGAAAGTGCGGCGGGAGGTGTGGTTTGTGTTCATGGCAGTAGGAATAGCTAGGGGCTGGAATGCTGCTTTCCGCGAGTGGTTACCAGCGGGGGGATGAGGAGGCTACCAAGTACGGCAGGCCGCCTGCAACCTTTCTTTTGCCACCCCGATGGGTTACTGGCGTATGCAGAAGCGGCACAATGCGGGAAAGGAAAGTCCGGGGCCGGAAAGAATCACTTCTCCATCCGGTAGATGGCGCCGTTCCAGTCCAGCACCACAAGCTCACCGGCGGCATTGGCGCAGAAGGCGGTGGGCTTCACGAGCACGGTGGGCTTCTTCTTCGGATCGCTCGGAGGTGTCTGCGGGCTGGTGTAGAGCAGCGTGTTGTTCTGCACCTTGCCGCTGTCGTCCACACGCAGCGCCCAGATCTTGCCCAGCACAAAATCACCATAGACGTAGGTGCCGGCGAGGTCCGGAAGCGCCTTGCCCTTGTAGGTGATGCCGCCCGTGATGCTGAGGCCCTCGCCGTGATGGTATTCAAAGATGGGGTCGATCAGCTTGGCACCTTCCGGCGGGACATCGGTGCGCAGGGGGAACTGGCGGGCGCCTTCACGGTAGCTCCAGCCGTAGTTGCCGCCTTTTTCGATCCAGTTGATCTCCTCCCAGAGATCCTGCCCGACATCCGCCAGCCAGAGGCGGCCCTTGTCGTCGAAGCTCATGCCCCAGGGGTTGCGAATGCCGTAGGCATAGATTTGCGGCAGGGCGTCCACGCCGTCGGCGAAGGGGTTGTCGGCCGGAATGCCGTAGGCACCGTGGTCGCGGCTGTTCACGTCGATGCGCAGCACCTTGCCGACCATCACCGCGTTGAGCTGGGCCATGCGCTTCTCGTCGTTGCGCTTCGAGGTGTCACCCACGCCGATGTAAAGGTAGCCATCCGGGCCGAAGAGGATGTTGCCACCGTGATGGTTCCAGTTGATGAGCGGCACCTGCAGCAGCACGCGCTCGGAGCTTTCGTCGGCCTTGTCGCCCACCGCCTTCATTTCACTGACCACGAGGCGCTTGGGCTTCTGCTGGGTGTAGCAGAGGTAGAAGAGGCCGTTTTCAGCAAACTTCGGGTGGAAGGCGAAGCCGTTGAGCCCCTCTTCAAACTTGCCGTTCGCAGCCTCCATGTTCCGGGAGCTGAGATCGAGGAAGGTCTTGGCCTCCGTGCCCTGCTCGCTTTTGGGCAGGATCAGCACCTGACCACGCTGGAGGGCCAGAAACTCGCGCTGCGAGCCGTCCGGCGGGATCACGACGGCGATGGGCCACTTGGTTTCGAGCTTTTCGTAAACGCGGGTGAGCTTGACGGCATCAGCAGCGGCGGCTGTGCCGATGAGAGCGAAGGCGAGGAGGGCGGAGGCGATGAACTTCATGCGAGGGTGAGCCTAACGTGCCAAGGCGAGCCCTGTCTTGCGGGAAATCATCCCTGCCCAGCCACCGGGCTTGCGTTCATGGACCAGGGAGGTACCATCGCCGCCATGCTTCAAATCGTCTTCAACGAAATCAGCGCCGCTGAGCTCTCCCGCCTGCCGACCCAGATCCAGTTCCAGCTCCTGGAAGCCCTGAACATCCAGCCGGCCGACATTGACGACGGCATCCTGAGCAAGCGTTTTGGCGTGATCGAGCGTTCGGGAGGCAAGAAGCTGCACCGCTGCCGTGCGGGCGACCATCGCATCTACTTTTCGGTGAAGGACGGGCACGTCGTGGTGCACCGCGTGCTGCACAAGAACACCTTCGCGGACTTCCTCTTCCGCAGCAACCTGCCCGGTGGCGGCGAGGATGAGGCCTTGAGCCAGTCCAAGAACTTCTGGCAGCTCATTGATGAAGGGGCCAAGACCCTGAAAATGGCCTGATCTGGCGATCAAGGAGCCTTGGCAGGGCTGGCGGGCATCACCTCCTGCACATGCCTGATGCGGCATCCTCTTTCCCGGAGCAGCGCCAGGACGCCGTCCGGCTCACCGCCGAGATGGCCAGCCCCCACAAGGACCATCACCTTTTCGCCACGCTGGAGCATGGCATCCAGGCGGTCGATCCAGGCGCGGTTCCGGTCCTTGATGAAGATGTTCATGAGTTCGGGATACTTTTCCGCCTCCTGGGTGAGCATGGCATGCAGAGCCTCCAGCCTGCCGTGCTTCCAGTCGGCGATCATGTCTTCGTATTCCTGGGAAACCGCGCCCACTTCGACCAGGGTCTGCGCCAGCATCTCCTCCTGCATCTTGGGCGTGAGCTGGGAGAAGAGCTGAAACTGAAACTCCGCCGTCTCCAGCCCCTCACCCAGCTTGCCATCCTGGGCGGCCCGGGTTTCAAAGTGCTGGTCGGCCCCATAGTCTGCCTTGGCCCCGAGGGCGCTGTATTCTGTGCTGGTGATCACCAGGGCGGCCAGCCAGGGGCGGAAACGGCGCAGGCTCGCCAGGCTCATGTCCCGCTTCTTCGCCCACTGCCCGAGCTGCTCCCAGAGGGCAGGCGCCACGCTGGTTTCGAGCGATTCACCCGCCGGATACTGCCCCAGCTCCATGAGCCGCCCCTGGAAATCAGGCGCTTCGGAGGCTCCCGGCGGCAGTTCCAGCACGAGCTTCGAGGACTGCTGGTAGGCAAAGTCGTAGCCTCTGGGCAGCGGATAATCACCCTCCCTCAAAATATGAATGGTGCCGCAAAGAAAAAGCCGCCCTTCCCCGCCCTGACGATCCGCCACCCACACACAGCCGCGAGGTTGATCTGAACCTCCCGCAGCGGCTGCCTGGATCTTGGGAACAGGGCGGCAGGCCGCCATTCCGGCCCAAAGCACCGGCAGCAGAAGAAGACGAAAGAGATTCACAGCAGAGTGAAACCATGCGCCCTGGAGCAAGGCAAATCCGAAGTTGCCCAGCTCTGGAAGACACCTGTCAGAGGCTGCACGCCGACATCCCATGCTCACTGGGCGGCCCGGTTGAAGCAGGCACGCTCCTCCGGAAGCATCCGGGCCTTAGGATCGATGTCCTTCAGGACGATGCGAGCCACCTCAGCAGCGTTCTCCGCGACGCTCTCCTTGGCGATGGCCGCATAGACCGCCTGCTGCCCGGGGGTCAGATGGCCGCCCGTCAGATCCATGTCATTCAGAAAGACCGTCGCAGTCCGCAAGTCCTTGAGCCGCCAGCACGCCAGAGCCACCATCAAGCGCCGCTGATAGTCCTTCGGCTGCAGCTTGTGCAGCCTCTGAACCTCTGAAAAGGCCAGCTCCACCTCACGGCCGGTGAGCAGGTTGGCGTAGAGAAACTCCTCCTGGTAGCGGATGTCGTCCGGCCAGCGCCTCACGGCCTCACCTGCGGCCTTCAAAAGCCCCTCGGTGTTGCCGTTGGACTTGGTCATGCGGATGAGCCCGTCAAACCCGGCACGCTCCTGCTTGGAATCCCTGGACACCGCCTGGAAGGCCTCCTCGGCGATGTCAAAATGCCCGCGCTCTTCGGCATACTGGGCGATCAGGGTCAAAAGATCGGCCCGATGCTCGATGTCACAGGCATTTTTGGCCACGATGAGCGCGGCGCGGGTCTCTTCCGCCGTTTTCTGCGTCACATAGGCAAGGTGCGCGCGGTAGAATGAATGCTCCGTGTGGCTGAGGATGCGGCCCACACGTGGATCTTCGATGAGACGCTCCAGGTCTGGGAAGCGGCGCAGGGCCGTGATGGCCGTCAGGTAATTGTCCAGAAGAGGCTTGTAGGTGATGGCTTCATCTTCGGAAACCAGGGAAAGCACGGTCAGGTACTCGTTCTGGGGCGGCATCACAAGCCAGCGAATGAGCGGCACCAAGTCTTCACGCTGGCGACTTCTGGCAGTGCGCGCCGCCTCGAGGATCAACTCACTGCGGCGGGAGGGCTCCAGCTTCACCTGACGGCTCAGGGCCGCCACCAGATGCCAGCCGCTGGCACGGGGATGGGAGCGCAGCCGTTCGATCAACCTGCGGGAGTCATCCGGAGGCAGGTCGGTGGAGGAATCGAGCAACTCCAGAGCCTTGAGACCGAGGGCTTCATCCTTCCCATCCGCCACCTCCCAGGCGCGCCGGATGCCGGAGGAGATTTCCAGGGACTTGCCGGACATGATCTCCACACGGGCCAGGCGCAGGGCGTGCTCATGATCTTCAGGATGCCGCGCTGCATAATTCCGCATGGATTTGGCCAGCATTTCATCCTTCTGGCTCTTCCCCCAGACCGTCTCCGCCAGCTTCATCATCTGATCGGTGGGCACCTGCTTGTTGAGTACGTCTTCCAGCAGTTCAGAAGCCTCCTTCGGGCGGTCCAGGCTCATCAGAGCCCTCACCCGCAGCACGCGGTCGTTCTCCTGGGTGGCGCCGATGCGGTCGAGCTGATCCAGGTAGTAAAGGGCCTCGGGCCTCCGGGCCATGGTCAGGATCTCCGCATTCATCCGCACGACATTGGGATTTTCTGGAGCCATTTTCACCGCCTCCTGCACGCGCTGGAAGGCCTGCACGCCCTGCCCGTTGTTCACCAGGTCGCGGGCCTCCTGATAAAGCTTTTCCGCTTGCCAGTTCTGATATTGGTCATGCAGCGGCCGGGCATACATGAAGCCCAGGACAATGGCCATGAGGCAGCCTGTGACGAGCAGTCCGATCGCCACCAGCCTCGCCGTGCTGGACTGGCGGTCCCGGTGGGCCTGGGTCGGCGGCACCAGCCAGTGCCAGACCGCAATGAAGGGTCGGACAAGGATGAACGGCTTCGGTTTCCCGGCCTGGTTGGGATCAATGTTCTGACTGAAAAGCAAGGCGCTGACAGCGGGGGTTGGGGGGCCTCAGCTTAACGTCTCCCGCCTGAAATGGGAATCCCTTTGTGATCTTTTCAGAAAGCTGCGGCTACAGCTTCTCCGGCTCCTGCAGGAGCTTGGCCACCCGGGCGAGCAGACGGCCGGCAGCCCCGCCATCGCAGACACGGTGGTCAAAGCTCAGGGTGATTTCGGCCTCCATGACCGGGATGAACTGGTTCACTTCCTCGCTCCAGCGCGGCACCTTGCTGCCAGCTCCGAGGCCGAGGATGAGGTTCTGCTCGGGCAGCGGGATCGGCGTGGCCCAGACGATGCCGAAGGTGCCAAAGTTGGTCACGGTGGCGATGCCGGGCCGGTTCATGTCATGCGGCAGGCGGCGCGCACGGGCCTGCTCCACCAGCTTGTTGTAGGTCGGCACCAGCTTGGCCAGCGGCGTCTTGTCCACCTCACGAAGCACCGGCACGAAGACGCCGTCCTCGACCTCGACCGCGAAGCCGATGTCGATGGCGCGAGGGTGCATGATGCGGTTGCCGATCAGCCGCCCGGCCACGGCCGTGTTCTCCGCCAGGGCGATCGCCAGCGCCCGGATGGCATAAAGTGCCGGTCCAGGCTTGGGGTCCATCTTCCGGCGATGCGCCAGCAGGGCATCCAGCATGATCGGGCTGCCCACGGTGGCCAGGGGCCGTGTCCAGCTCCGACGCATGGAATCCGCCACGGCGATGCGCATGGGCGAGGCGGGCGTGAGCCGGTGCTGCTCCAGGCCGCGCAGGAAATTCTCGAAATCCTCCACAGTCACACGGCCGCCAGCCCCGGTTCCGGCGATTCCGGCAAGGTCGGAGGCGTTCAGCCCGAGTTCGTTCATGCGGGCGCGCATCCGGGGGGAAATGTAACTGGCTCCCGTGGCTCCCGCGGGCACCGGCAGGCCGCCGACGACCGGCTCCACCTTGGGCTGGTAGCCCACGATGTTGTCCTCCTCATTGAACTGGAAGTGCAGCGAATCCGCGTTCGGCATCGAAACGGGCGCGGAACCGGCCTCCGCACCTGAGGGGCTTTCCGCAAAACCCAATGACTGGGCATCTTCATCGGTCACCTCAAAGGTAGCCAGCTGGCTGCCGACCGCATAGCTCGTCTGCAGCTTGGCCTGCACCTGCTCGATGCGTCCTGCACAAGGGCTTCCCACTGTCATCGTGGCCTTGTTCGTCTCCACCTCGAAAATGTCCGCCCCGGCTTCGATCTGGGCACCGGGTTGCACGAGGATTTTGACAAGCGTCGCCTCGGCGATGGATTCGCCGAGCTGGGGCATGAGGATCGGAATCGTGGGCATCGGAAGAGGGAAAAGCAGCAGCGCCGCTGGCAGCGCGCCCATGTGTGCCGGGTTCCTGGCGTGGAGTCAATCCCCCAAGCCGCACTTGCTGCCGCAAAAGTTTCCCCTTCCGCAGCCGCTGCCGCATTTCGATTGCCGCCCGGGGATGCCTTCCCTATGTCCTGGCACCTCATTCCTTCCATGAAATCCGTCATCGCCGTCCTGCCCGGTCACCTGGAGATCCTCGATACGCCGCTCCCCAGGCCGGGCCCCTATCAGGCGCTGGCCAAAACGGAATGCGCCTGCCTCTGCAACCGCACCGACAGTGAACTGCTGCACGGCACCTTTCCTGGCATGGAGGACAAATTCCCCTTCGCCCTGGGTCATGAAAGCGTGGGCGTTGTCGTCGAGGTCGGCGCCAAGGTGCGGAATTTTGCCGTGGGCGATCGCGTGGTCGGCGGGCTGAATTTTGACCTTCAAATGGAGGGCGTGGACTCTGGCTGGGGCGGCTTTGGCGAATACACCCTGGCCAATGATCATGAGGCCATGGTGGCCGATGGTGTCGCCAATGATGCCGGCGGCTGGGTCGAGGTCTATGAAATCCAGACCAAGGTGGATGCAGACATTCCGCCCGAAGAGGCCGTTCTGCTCTGCACCTGGCGCGAGGTGCTCGGTGCCTTCCGTGACTTTCATCTCCAGCCTGGAGATGATGTCCTGATCTTTGGTGCAGGGCCTGTGGGCCTGAGTTTCGTGAAGCTCGGCCGTCTTTTCGGCCTGCGCTGGATCGGCATTGTAGATCGGCACGCCGACAAACGTGCCAAGGCGCTCGCCTTCGGTGCGGACGCCGCCTTTGCCCCCGGCCAGATCCAGCCCCCCGGAAAGCTCGATGCCATCATCGATGCCGTGGGCCATCCCGACATCCTCCAGCAGGGCCTGCCCCTCCTGCGACGCGGCGGCTCCCACTGCATCTACGGCGTGCTGACTCAACCCGTGCTGCACATCGACAAATCCAAGGCCGACTTCAATTTCAACCTGCTCGTGCACCAGTGGCCCACCCGCCGCTACGAAAAGGAAAGCCAGCCGCAGCTCTGCCAGTGGGTCCGCGAAGGCCGCCTGACCTCCGCCGACTTCATCACCCATCGCTTCCCCCTTTCCGGCATCCGCGAGGCCTTCGACGAAGTGGCCCGGCGCGGTGTCATCAAAGCCCTGATCGAATACGCCTGAACCATCGCCATGCATCCCAGCACTGAAACCCTGATCCGCGCCGCCCTGGAGGAAGACATCGGCCCAGGCGATGTCACCGCCGCCTACTTTGTGCCTGCCGAAATGACCTCACGGGCCGTCATTGTGGCACGCGAGCCCGGCGTCGTCGCTGGCATGGAGATCGCGCTCCGGGTGTTTGCACTCGTTGAACCGCAGCTCGAAACCCGCGCGCTGAGGCAGGATGGGGAATTCTTCGAGAAAGGTGAAACCTTGCTGGAGATCAGCGGCCCCACACGCGGCATTTTGTCCGCTGAACGCACCGCGCTGAACTTCCTCCAGCGCCTCTGCGCCATCGCCACCCAGACACGCAGGTATGTGGAGGCCGTGAAGCCGCATCCGGTGCAGATCTGGGATACCCGCAAGACCACGCCTGGCTGGCGGCGGATCGAAAAAGCCGCCGTCAAGGCTGGCGGAGGCACCAACCATCGCATGGGCCTCTACGATCATGTGATGGTGAAAGACAACCACATCGCCGCCAACGGCTCCAACGAAGCCCTGCAGGAGGCGATTGACCGCGTCCGCAACGAACGGCCCGGAACGCGCATCCAGCTTGAATGCGACACGCTGGAACAGATGCAGCGATTCCTCGAACTGCGTGGAGTGGACATGCTCCTGCTCGACAACATGGGCTGCGAAAAACTGCGCCAGGCGGTCCAGATGAATGGCGGGAGGCTCTGGCTGGAAGCCAGCGGCGGCATCACCCTCGAAACCATTGCCAATGTGGCCGCCACCGGCGTGAACGCCATCTCCGTGGGTGCGCTGACCCACTCGGCCAGGGCTCTCGACCTCGGTCTGGATTTCATCAGCTGATACATTTGCGGCCTTTTCGGCCTGGGGATGACAGTTTGCGCCCGCTCGGGCCTTTTCATGCTGCTCATGAAATCCCTGTTCCTCGCCCTCGCCATCACCTCCGCACTCCAAGCCGCCGAACCCACCTATGAATGGGCCTTCACCGGTGGGGGCGACAAGAACGACAAGACCCGTGGCGTCACGGTGGATCGTGAGGGCAATGTGTTTCTCGCCTGCGAGACCACGGGTGATGGCACCTTCGGCGCACTGCAGCGCCCCACGACAGGAGGCACGGACTTCTGCCTCATCAAGCTCTCACCCGCCGGACAGCCCCAGTGGGTGCGCAGCATTAGCGGCAGCAAGACAGACCGTGGCTATGGAGTCGCCTGCGATGCCTCGGGCAACGTCTATGTCACTGGTCACTACGAAAGCGCCGATGCCCTGGCCGATGGCGTGAAGCTGCCGCACGCCGGAGATTACGACCTCTTCGTGGCCAAGTATGACCGCGAGGGCAAACTGCTCTGGATCCGCAGTGCCGGAGGCAGTGGTTACGATTACGGCCATGGCATCGCCATTGATCCGCAGGGAGATGTCGTGGTGGCGGGCGCTGTAGGCATGAATGCCGTCTTTGACGGCACCGAACTCAAAAACTCCAACCGGGCCTTTTTCTGCGCCAAATACAGCCCGGCAGGTGAACTGCGCTGGGTCAAAGCCTCCACGGACAAGCTGAACGGCAGCGCTCATGGAGTCACGGTCGATGCGGCGGGAGGCATCTATCTCGGTGGCCTGGCCTCCGGCTCCGGCAGCTTCGCAGGGCGCACGCTGGCCTCGGCCACGACAGCCGCCCTTGTGGCAAAGCTCACGCCAGCTGGTGAGATCGTATGGACAAGCCTGCTGCCAGGAACTCCGAGTGCGCTTTATCATGAAATCACCTGCGACGACCAGGGACGGGTGTGGGCCGCAGGCATGTTCAAAGGCAGTGTCAGCGTGCTGGGCGAAACTCTGCAGACCACCGGCGAAAAGGACAGCGACGGCTTCATCGTGCACTTCTCTGCCGACGGCCAGGCCAAGTGGGCGCGCCATCTGGCCAGCAAAGGCACTGACTACTGCCTCGGCGTGACCACGGACGGCAAGGGAACCAGCTACGTCACAGGTGAGTTTTCTGATGTCGCCACCTTCGCTGGCCGCTCGCTGACCACCCGCGGCCTGACCGATGTCTTCACCGCCTCCTTCGATGAGTCGGGCACCCTTCGCTGGCTGTCACAAACCGGCGGCGCCAAGGGTGACAACGCCTACACGATGATTCACGACGGAAGAAGCCATCTCGTCATCGCCGGTGCCTGCATGGGACCTGCAGAGTTTGGCGCGCATCAAGTGCCTCCCACCAAGGGCGCCGACCTGCACGCGGTCAAGCTCACCGCGCCTTGATCTGGACCAACCTCACTTCAGGACCGGGGCCGTCTGCTCCGGTGTCACGCGTCCGGGTGGCAGTTCCATGAGCTGGATGTTGCGAAAGTGGATCTCGCTGCCCTCGGATTCGAGGCAGAGGTAGCCCTTGCGCACGGTGGACTGGCTCACGCCGTTCACGAACTTGCCGTTGATGCTCAGCTTCACCACGCCATCCACCGCCACGACATCGTAAGTGTTCCATTCGCCTGCACCTTTGCAGCGAAACTCAAACGACATGCTGCGCTTCCCACGAGGATTCTCCGGGATGATCTCCAGGCCGTTCGCCCCAAAGAGTTCGCCGCTGACATAGCCGGGATGGTTGGGCTGGCCGTCTTTCAGTGGATGCAGCGCGGGCCATTGCAATTCAAGCATCTGCACTTCGAGGCCTTTCGGAAGCTGTTTGCCCGGCGCAGGCGTGGCATCGCTCCACAGAAACACGCCGCTGTTCCCGCCGGGCTTCATATGCCGCCATTCGATGTGCAGGACGAAGTTTTCATACTGCTTCTCGCTGCGCATCACCCCGATGGGCAGGCCGCTGCACACCAGCAGACCGTCTTTGACGCTCCAGGTATTCTTGGAGGTGTTCACATCCACCCAGCCGCTGAGGTCCTTGCCATTGAACAAAGGCTTAAAGGCAGGCACGTCGTCGGCGAAAGCGGTGGAGACGAGGAAAAAGCAGGTGAGCAGGTGTTTCATCGCGAGGACAAACGGACACGGGGGCCGGGGTCTTGTCAGATAAGTCACCTCGCAGGCCTTCGTTTGCCCTCGCGTCATGATCCGCCCACTGCTTGCCTCTTTGCTGCTCTTTTGCCCGCTCGTCGCCACAGCGGCCGAGAGGCCGAACATCGTCGTCATCCTGCTCGACAACGTCGGACGCGAGTGGTTCGGCTGCTACGGCAGCGAGGAGAAATGCACGCCGAATATCGACAAGCTGGCCGCGGGCGGGGTGCGCTTCGCGAACTGCTACACGACGACTGTGTGCGGCCCCAGCCGCGTGCAGATGCTCACGGGGCGCTATCCGTTCCGCACGGGCTGGTATCTGCATCACGACGCGGCGCTCTACAGTGGCGGCGGGTTTGATCCTCAGCGCGAGGTGACGTATGCCCGGGTGTTGCGTGATGCGGGCTACGCCACCGGCATCGCGGGCAAGTGGCAGGTGAATAACCTCTACGACGAACCGGATGCGATCACCCGCCATGGCTTCGATGAGCAACTCGTGTGGCCCGGCAGCATTGATCGTGACAAGGCGGATGCCGGCTTCATGGCCGCGTTTCAAAAAGCCATCGCCAACAATGATGCGGAATTCCTAACCGAGGCCACACGGAAGATCGAAAGCCGCTACTGGGACCCCGTTTTGCTGCGAA
>CALDGV010000131.1 GCA_937941745.1 uncultured Prosthecobacter sp.
ATGAAAAAATAAGACAGCCAGAACCAGTTGGGCTGAAACATCCACTGAACGATGCTGCCTTCGCTTGGTCCTCGTTCCAGGATGGACAGGGCTGCCCGGAATGAATAGCCGCTGAGCACCATCACGAGTGCCAGGACCACGTAGGCCACGGGTGAGACAAAGAAGGCTCGCAGTTCTTTTTTGAAGAGGACCCAGAAGAGGCGCATGAAAAAAGGCGGTAAAAGGGGCTTACTTGGCGCGGTCGGAGGCGGAAAGCTCCACAAAGACGTCTTCCAGGCTGGGGAGCTGCCGGTGAAGCTCGCGCACTTTCCAGTTCTGCTTCATCGCCAGTTCCATCACGGCCTCGCGCACATCCTGCCGTGCTTCGACACGCAGGGTGATGACTTTCCAGCCATCATCTTCGCTTTCGAGATTGGCTTTTCGGACGTTCGGCAGGGCTTCCAACTGGGCAAGCAAGTCGCTCGCTTTGGATTGGAGCTCCACCTGAACGACAGATGCCGCGCGGAGCCCCCGTGTGAGCTGGTCAGGTGTGTCATTCGCCAGAATCCGGCCGTGATGAATCATCAGAACGCGGTCACACACGGCCTCCACTTCCTGAAGGATGTGCGTGGACAGCAGGATGGTGTGTGCAGGTTTGAGGCTGCGCAGCAGATCCCGCACTTGGCGGATCTGAACTGGGTCGAGTCCGTTGGTCGGTTCGTCCAGAATTAGCAGGGGGGGCTTGTGAAGAAGGGCATCGGCCAGAGCCACGCGCTGGCGGAACCCCTTGGAAAGGTGCCCGATGAGGCGGCGGCGCACATCAGCGATGGTGCAAAGATCCATCACCTCACCCACCCGTTGGCGCATGACGCGTCCGGAGAGGCCTTTCAGCTCTGCACGGAAGCGGAGGTACTCCTTGACCCGCATGTCGGTATACAAAGGTGCCATCTCCGGCATGTAGCCAATGCTGCGCCGCACCTCGATGGACTCGTGGAAGACGTCGTGGCCGTTCACCGTGGCCCGCCCGCTGGTCGGGGGCATGTAGCCGGAGAGAATCCTCATGGTGGTGGACTTGCCGGCTCCATTGGGCCCCAGGAATCCCACGATCTGCCCAGGCTCCACCTGAAATGTCAGCCTGTCCACGGCTGTGCGGCCGGCATACTGCTTGGTGAGGTCCTGAACATCAATCATGTGGAAAAGGGCAAAAAGAGCTTCCAGTAATGCCGGGGGCAGGCGGTCTTGGCAACCCTCGATCCGAAATTCCACAGATTCCAGAGCGCAAGGCTGGCGTGACTTGGTGGCACAATCTTTTCCTGCAGGAATGCCTGGAATACGCCTCTCGGAAGAGACTCCAAGGAAGCCGCTCTTGCGTATCGAAACCTGCTTCCCATCTTCCGGCTTCCTTTTTTCTCCCAACCACACGACCAGCACCCATGGAAAACGTCATCATCATCGGCACCGGCTGCGCCGGCTTCACGGCGGCGATCTACACCGGACGCGCCAATCTGAATCCGCTCATCCTTTCCGGAAACCAGCCTGGCGGCCAGCTGACGACCACGACGGAGGTGGAGAACTTTCCCGGCTTCCCGAACGGCATCATGGGCCCTGAGTTGATGATGAACATGCAGCAGCAGGCGGAGAAGTTTGGCGCGAGGATAGAATACACCCTGGTGACAAGCGTGGAGAAAGCTCCCGAAGGCCACTTCAACATCACCAGTGAAGATGGAACCGTGCGTCAGGCCCGTGCTGTGATCGTCGCCACCGGGGCCAGCCCACGTCACCTTGGCCTGCCGAATGAAAAAAGCCTGATCGGACATGGCCTGACCAGTTGCGCCACCTGTGACGGAGCATTTTATCGCAATGTGCCTGTCTGCGTCATTGGTGGTGGTGACAGCGCCTGCGAAGAAGCGGGTTTCCTCACCAAATTTGCCAGCACCGTCTATCTGATTCATCGCCGCGACACGCTTCGTGCCTCGAAAATCATGGCGGACCGCGCCCTTGCCAACCCCAAGATCAAGCCCGTCTGGAACAGCACGGTGGCGGAATACCTCACGGATGAAAAAGGCGAGATGCGCGCGGTGACGCTGCAGAACCTGGTGACTGGTGAGAAGAGCGAACTGGAGCTCAAATGTGTGTTCGTGGCCATCGGCCACGTGCCCAACGCATCCTTCCTGGGTGACCTCGTGGACAAGGATGAGAATGGCTACATCGTCCAGAGCGGCGGCACCCGGACCAAGACGGAGGGCCTTTTCGCCGCAGGTGATGTGGCGGATCATGTGTATCGGCAGGCCATTACTGCTGCAGGGCAGGGGTGTGCGGCCGCTTTGGAGGCTGAGCGCTATCTGGCCAACCTCGGTGTTCATTGATCTTTCCTGAACTCCCTGGCCTGCTTTCCAGAGATGGGTGCTCGGCCCAGGGGACATGGCGATTTTCAATCCTCTCCCGACGTCATATGTCAGAGATCATTTCTGCTGCCCCAAAGCTCCGAACCATCATCGTGATGGGCGTGTGCGGCTGTGGCAAGACCTTGATTGGCAGCAAGCTGGCCGAGAAACTAGGCGGAGTTTTTGAAGATGCGGATCACTTCCATTCTGAAGCCAACAAACGGAAGATGAACCAGGGTATCCCCCTGACAGATGAGGACCGCTGGCCCTGGTATGCTGCTTTGCGGGCGCGCATTGAAGAAATGCGTGGAGAGACTCCGGTTTATGTGCTGGCCTGCTCCGCCTTGAAGTCTGTGTATCGGGAGAAACTCCGCGCTGGCGATGATGCTGGGACCCTGGCTTTTGTGCATTTGCACGGGAGCCGGGAGCTGATTTTTGAGCGCATGTCCGCCCGTCAGGGACATTACATGCCCGTCAGCCTGCTGGACAGCCAGTTCGCCATTCTGGAGACCACGCCCGATCTCATCCCGGTTTCGATCAAAGGCACTCCTGAAGACATCGTCGAGGATGCACTGGCGGCGCTTTTTCCATGAACCTTCTCCATTCGCTCGACCAACTGTCCACGGTCCCAGGGCCGGTGGCCTTGGCGATCGGTGTTTTTGACGGGCTGCATGTAGGGCACCAAGAAGTCATTCGTGCAGCCCTGGAGCATGCGCATCAACATCACGGAACTGCCGTGGTGATGAGTTTTGAACCGCATCCCCTGGCCGTGCTGCGGCCAGGAACTGAGCCCAAGAGGCTTTGTGGGGCTGCCTATCGCGAACGGCTGCTGGAGCGCATGGGCGTGACGACAACGCTGCTGTGTCCCTTTGACGAAAACACCATGGCGACTCCCGCTGGGCTCTTCCTCGATACCCTTGTCCGAGACTGCAAGCCGCTCGGCTGCATCTCCGTCGGCTATGGCTGGACGTTTGGGAAGGGACGGTCCGGCAACATTCAACTGCTCATGGAACATGGGGCGCGGGAGGACTTTTCTGTCTATGGAGTGCCTCCGATTCGCGTCGATGGCGAGGTGGTGAGCAGCACGCTGATCCGTGATGCCGTGGCTGCGGGTGATCTTGTCAGGGCATCACGTCTGCTGGGGCGTGATTACGCTCTTTATGGTGGGGTGATTCATGGCCGGCAGCTCGCCCGAACCCTGAACTTCCCTACAGCAAACATCATCCCTGAGGCGGAATTGCTGCCGCCATTTGGAGTGTATGCAGTTCAGGTTGAGATTGACGGCATGAAGCGTGCTGGCATCGCCAACCTGGGGGTGCGACCCACTGTGGAGTCTGGAGCTTCCGCGCCTTCGTTGGAGGTGCATGTCTTTGACTGGTCGGGAGATTTGTATGGCCAGAGCCTGGAAGTCACTTTGCGCGACTTCATCCGCCCGGAGCAGAAATTCAGCTCAGTGGCTGACTTGCAGAAGCAAATCGAGGCGGATGTGGCGCTTGCTCGTGGAATGCTCGCGGCGGGCTGAGCTCCCATCAGGGCAGTAGAGGTTTGACAGTTTTGCGACTGGCTTTGTCCACTGGGTAGGTGGCATTCTGGCTTTCCAGAGCCTGGATCAAATCTTGCATCAGTCGCCGAAGTTCTGCTGGGTGGCTTGTGGCGAGATCCTGCTGCTCGAAGGGGTCATTTTTCAGGTTGAAGAGCTGGTAGTGGCTGCCGCCGCTGACCTCGCTCGGAAAGTAATGGTAGATGACCTTCCAGGCACCGTCTCGATATGAGGTGAAATAATTTGTGCGGTGAGGTGCGTGCGGATAATGCATGAGAAAGGCTTCCTTTCGGCTGTTGTCAGGCTTGGCCTTCAGCAAGGTGTCGAGCCTGCTGCCGTCGATGGCATGCTGAGACGGTGCCTGGGTGCCAGTCAGCCCGAGAATGGTCGGGAACAGGTCATAAACAGCCGCCTGCTGGCTTTGGATGCTGTTGGAAGCGATGGGCAGCTGCTTCTGGTGCTCGTTTCGAGCATCAGGTTTCGCCCAGGCGGCGATGAAGGGAACGCGCATCCCTCCTTCATAGTGCGAGCCTTTCTTGCCACGCAGCGGTGCCGCACAGGCGACCTCATGCTGGTGACCGAGTGGAGCGTCGCTGCCATTGTCGCCCAGAAAGAGGACAAGGGTATTTTCCGCCACGCCCAAGCTTTCCAGATGGTCGAGAAGATCACCGAGTGATTTGTCCATGCCCTCGACCAAGGTGGCAAACGCCTGGGCTTGTGCCGACTTGCCGCTGGACTGGTAATGAGCGGCAAAACGCGGGTCTGCATCGAAGGGGGCATGCACGGCGTATTGCGCAAAGTAGAGGAAAAAAGGCTTTCTCGCCTTCACCGCGTCACCAACATGGGCCTTGGCCTCCAAAGTGAGCGCCTCGGTGAGGAAGATCTCCTGGCCGTGATATTTCTCCAAGTCAGGAACCGCGTAGCTGCCCCGGTTGTCCTTGGCCTTCTTGCCTTTGCTCGGACG
>CALDGV010000132.1 GCA_937941745.1 uncultured Prosthecobacter sp.
AGGCATCGTCACATTGACGGACTCCCTAACAACGAGCTGATGGATCTCATGCGCCAGCATGATGTGCTGGTGCTGCCGACTCTTTATGAGGGCATGTCTCTGAGTGTCTTGGAGGCGATGTCCCAGGGGCTGGCCGTCATCACGACCCCTCATTCGGGGTTTGAAGGCGTGATCACCGACGGGGTAGAAGGATTCATCATTCCTGTTCGCGATGCGGCTCAGTTGGCCGATCGTCTGATTTTTTTGGCCGCCTCGCCTGAAACCCTGGCAAAGATGAAACAGCAGGCCGCAGAAAAGTCCCGAATGTTGTCCACGCAGGCGTATCGTCGTACTCTGTGCCAAGCCCTGGAGCCACTATTTGCCGCCGAATGAATCTGGACCTCATCACCCCGCTCATCCTCACCTGGAACGAGGAGCCCAACCTGCGCCGCTGCCTGGAGCGCCTGCGCTGGGCCGGGGAGGTCGTGGTGCTCGACAGCGGCAGTACGGACGCCACAGCGGCCATCGCGGCGGAGTTTCCGAATGTTCGCTTCCTCGTGAGGCCTTTCGACGACCACACCACGCAGTGGAACTTCGGTGTCGATGCCACCCGCACCCACTGGGTGCTCTCCCTCGACTGCGATTACGTTCTCGGCCCTGGATTCGAGGATGAACTCGCCGCACTGCCTGCCGATCCAGCTTGCGATGCCTACTTTGCCTCTTTCCGCTATCTCATTTTTGGCAAGCCATTGCGCTCATGCCTTTACCCGCCGCGTGCCGCGCTGTTTCGCAAGGATCGCTGTCGTTATGTGCCGGACGGTCACACGCAGATCCTGCGCATCCCCGGCCAGACCGCGTCCTTGAACACGCGCATTGATCACGACGACCGCAAACCGCTCAGCCGCTGGTTTTCCTCCCAGGACAAGTACGCGAAGCTGGAGGCTGAGAAACTGCTGGCCCTTGCGCCTTCAGAACTCAGCCCGCAGGATCGCATTCGGCGCAGCATGATCCTGGGTCCGGTGGTGGTGTTCTTTTACACGCTGCTGCTCCGTCGTGCGGCCCTTGATGGCTGGGCTGGCTGGTTTTACACCTTTCAGCGCACCCTTGCGGAGATCATGCTGTCATTGCGGCTGCTCGAAAAACGCATCAATGCGGGTCCTTCCCCGAATCATTCATGAAAAAAGCATTCATCACCGGCATCACCGGCCAGGACGGTTCCTATCTGGCCGAGTTGTTGCTGCAAAAAGGCTACGAGGTTCATGGCGTCATCCGCCGCTCCTCCAGCTTCAACACCGGCCGCATTGATCACATCTACCAGGATTCGCATGTTCCAGGCACGCGCCTGTTTTTGCATTACGGCGACCTCTCGGACGCGGTGCAGATGGTGAAGCTGCTGTATGATTTGCAACCGGATGAGATCTACAACCTCGGGGCGCAGTCGCATGTGAAGGTGTCCTTTGACATCCCGTGCTACACCGGGGATGTGGACGGTCTGGGTGCCCTGCGCATCCTGGAGGCGATCCGTGAGACGGGGCTGGACAAGAAGACGCGCTTCTACCAGGCATCTTCCTCGGAGATGTACGGCAAGGTGCAGGAGGTGCCGCAGACGGAGACGACGCCGTTCTGGCCGCGCTCGCCCTACGGCTGCGCGAAGGTCTTCGCCTACTGGCTGACGGTGAACTACCGCGAGAGCTACGGCCTGCATGCCTCGAACGGCATTCTTTTCAACCACGAGAGCCCGCGTCGTGGTGAGACCTTCGTGACGCGCAAGATCACCCGTGCCGCCACCCGTATCAAACTGGGCCTCCAGGAGAAGCTTTACCTCGGCAATCTCGACGCGAAGCGTGACTGGGGCTTCGCCGGGGAGTATGTGGAGATGATGTGGCTCATGCTGCAACAGGAGAGGCCGGACGATTATGTCGTCGCCACGAATGAAACCCACAGCGTGCGTGAATTCTGCCAGGAGACCTTTGGCCTGCTCGGTCTCGACTGGGAGCAGCACGTCGTGCATGACTCGCGCTACGAGCGCCCGGCGGAGGTGGACCTCTTGATCGGCAATCCTGAAAAGGCACGGAAGCAACTGGGCTGGGAGCCGAAGGTGCGGTTCAAAGATCTGGTGAAAATCATGGTTGAAGCCGACCTGAAACTGGCGGAGCACGAGGCTCGAGTGAAGAATCTAGGACAACAATGAGGCTGTTTATCTCAGGACACAAAGGCATGGCTGGCAGCGCCTTGATGCGGCGTTTTGCCAACGAGCCAGGCGTCACGCTACTGACCCGCACTCGCAAGGAGCTCGACCTCACCGACCAGTCGGCGGTGCATGCGTTTTACGCGGCGGAAAAGCCGGATGTGGTGATTGTGGCGGCGGGCAAGGTGGGCGGCATCCACGCCAACAACACTTACCCAGCAGAGTTCATTCATCAAAACCTAGCCATCGCCTCGAACTGCATCCACGGCGCGTGGCTGGGCGGGGTGAAGCGTCTGCTGTTTCTCGGTAGCTCCTGCATTTACCCCAAACTGGCCCCGCAGCCGATGTCGGAGAACTGCCTTCTCACTTCCGCGCTCGAACCGACCAACGAGGCTTACGCGATCGCCAAGATCGCCGGTTTGAAGATGGCGGAGTATTATCGCAAGCAGTATGGCGTGGTTTATCACTCCGCCATGCCGACGAACATGTACGGCCCGGGTGACAACTACCACCCACAGAACTCGCATGTGATGCCGGCGCTCATCCGCCGCTTTCACGAAGCAAAGGTGGCGGGGTTAGCCGAGGTGCCTGCCTGGGGCACGGGCAGCCCGCGCCGCGAGTTCATGCATGTCGATGATCTGGCCGATGCTTGCGCTTTTTTGCTGAGATTGGAAACCCCACCG
>CALDGV010000133.1 GCA_937941745.1 uncultured Prosthecobacter sp.
GGCCGGCCATCGGCATCCCGGCGCTTATCTTTTATTCCATTTTCCGAGGCAAGGTGAACCGTCGCATATCCGAAAGGGAGGCCGCGACGACACACATCATGGCACTGCTGGCAGTGCAGTACAAACGTGCAGCGCGCGCAGCAGCAGGTCGTCCTGAGTGATCCGGCCCCATTCCCTGCCCTACCATGAACTTTCGAAAACAACACTCCATCGAGCCAACGCCCATGCAGCTGGCTCCGCTGGTGGATGTGCTTTTCCTGCTCGTCATCTTCTTTGCGGTCACCTCCCACTACGCCAAGAATGAGCAGGTCATGGACATCAGCGTTCCTGCTGCGGAGGAGGGAAAAGAAAAGGAGTCCCGCAGTGTCGGTGAAATCATCATCAACATCAAAATCGAGGGCGAAATCATCGTGAACGGCCAGCAGCTGAGTGAGGATGATCTGCTCACCAAGCTCAAGAATATCGTCACGGTTTACAAGGATCAGGCTGTCATCCTGCGAGGTGACGAAGGCGTGGATTACAAGCACGTCATCCGTGTTCTCGACACCTGTCAGAAGGCTGGCATCTGGAACATCGCTTTTGCGACCCGGAGACCCGAGGCGTCAGCTGCCACCAAAAATCCGTGAAGCGACATGAGCTCCAGCCCGTCCCAAACGCCCACGCCTAGGCATCTGCTCTTCATGTTCATCCGCCACGTCGTCCTCCTTTTCGTTGCAGCCGCCCTGCCCTCCTTTCCTGCGGCTGGCCAGTCCGTGCCCAAGGCTGTTCCTCTGGAGGAGAATCCCCCAGCTGGCACGGCCGTTCCAAGGGCGATTCCGGTGGATCCAACTGAAACAGCCAATCCCGCTCCGCCTGCTGCACGTCCCAAAGGCCCCGACGAAGACCTCTTTGAGTATGCCAGCATGGCCTATGAGCGTGGAGAGTGGAGCATTGCCTCGCAGTCTTTGGGGCAGTATCTGCAAAATTATCCCACTGGACGTCATGTTCCGGTGGCGCTGTTCCGGATCGGTGAATGCTACATCAAGCAGGACCAGCTCAAAGTTGCCGAAACCTACTACGAGGAAGTGGTCAACCGCTACCCAAACAGCGAGGGCGCACCTTCTGCAGCCTACCGGCTTGGTGCCATGCGTTTCAACGCTCGCGACTTCGACCAGTCGGCACGCATGTTTGCCCTTTGTGAAAGCCGCACGCCCCTTCCCCAAGTGCGGCTGGCTGCCGGCTTCAACAAGGCCCGGGCTTACCAGATGATGGGCGACACCAAGCGCCAGATGTCCGCCCTCAGCGCCGTTGCTGC
>CALDGV010000134.1 GCA_937941745.1 uncultured Prosthecobacter sp.
AGAGATCGGCCAGCTCGTCGTACTGACGGAACTTCACCTTCACAGCAACCAGCTCACAAGCCTGACGCCGGAGGTTGGCCAGCTCGCATCGCTTAAGACGCTTTACCTTCACAACAACCAGCTCACAAGCCTGCCGCTGGAGATTGGCCAGCTCGCAGAACTAACGCGGTTATACTTGCATGGAAATGGCGGGCTCGACCTGCCTCCCGAGGTGCTGGGGCCAGCATGGAACGAGGTTGGTAACAAAAACGTCAAGCCTGCCTCAGTGAAGGCGATTCTGGACTACTACTTAGCCCGTCAGACGCAGGGAGCACGCCCGCTGAATGAGGTAAAGTTACTGCTGGTGGGGCGGGGAGAGGCGGGGAAGACTTCGGTCTCACGGGCGCTGCGTGGAGAGGCATTTCAGAAGGATCAGGCAGAGACACCGGGGATCGAGATCCGGCCCTGGGAGCTGGCCTGTCCCGACGGGGAACCGGTGAAGGTACATGTGTGGGACTTTGCCGGGCAGGAGATCACCCATGAAACGCACCGCTTCTTTTTGACGGAGCGCAGCCTCTATGTGGTGGTGCTAGACGGACGCGGCGGTCAGCAGATGGAGGACGCGGAGTACTGGCTCAGCCATGTGGAGCGCTACGGCAGCCGGAAGGATGGAGACAAAAGGGAGCACTCCCCGGTGATCGTGGTGCTGAACAAATGGCGCAGCCCCGGCCCCTACGATTTGGAAAAACGCCGCCTGCAACGTAAGTACCCGAACATCTGCGCTTTTGTAGAAACGGATTGTAAACCAAAAGACGGCGAGAAGACGGACCTTGGCATAGACACGCTGCGGAAAGCGATCTGCGCGGTGCTGGAGCAGATGCCAGCGGTACGCCAGATGTGGCCGCTAACCTACTTCGAGGTGCGGCAGAAACTGGACGCGCTGGTTTCAAATAAGAATGCCAGGAAACGGCGGCATTTCCTGAACTGGGACGCCTACCGCCAGATGTGTGTGGACTGCGGGGTGGCGGAGCAGGATGCGCAGACGAGTCTGGCAGAGAATCTGAATGCGCTCGGAGTGGCGCTGTACTACGGCGATGACGAGCGGCTGCGAGACACCCGTGTGCTGAACCCCAACTGGGTGGCCAACGGTCTCTATGGCCTGGTACGCGGCGTTCACCGCAAGCCGTTCCAAAACAAGCCGGGGCAGCTCTGGCAGGGGGAATTCCCATTGGTGCTTGAAGAGGGGATGAAAGGCATGAACGAGGAGCGCGGGGCCACCATCAAGGACTATCCGGAGGAGCGTGATGGTGTGCGGGTGCATGATTTTCTCATGGAACTGATGCAGGACCGGGAACTGGGCTTCCTGGCGGACGAGTTCGAAAAGAAGCCCCTCTATCTGCTGCCCGGCTTGCTGACGCTGGATGAGCCAGCGCCGAAGGACTATGACGTAGCGGCGCACATTAAGCAGGCACAGGTGCGCTTTCGTTATCTTTACGAGCTGCTGCCTGCGGGGGTGATGAGCCGCTTCATTGTGCGCACTCATCCGCTAAGCGATGACTACTTCCGCTGGCAGCGCGGCGTGGTGCTGGGCTGGGGAGATGCCCTCGCGCTGGTCATGGAGGAGAGACGGCTCAATCCACGCGTGGATGTTTACATCTGCGGTGGCACGGCGGAGGAGAGACAGGCGCTGGCAGGCGTGGTGCGTGCGAACATGGATGAGATCCATCGCGGTCTGCCAGACGGCCTGAAGGGACGCGAGGAACTGGACCTGACACTACCAGGAGAGCAATACGAAAGCATGGAAAAGCTGGAGAAACTGGAAGCCCAGAACATGCCGGTGCAGGTGATGACGCCAACGGGGGCGCAAAATCTGGCTGTAACCCCGGAACTGGAGCAGGTGCAGCCCGCCAAAGCACGGAGGAAGGGGACACCGAAGCTCAGGGTGTTTGTGAGCTATTCGCATGCGAACTACAAAGTCTGGGACAAACTGAAGCCGCACCTTGACGTGCTGAAGAATGAACGGCTCGTTTCCTGGTGGTTCGACGGCAAAATCCGCCCCGGCAGCGAGTGGGATAACGCGATCCGCAAAGAAATGAAGGAAGCAGACATCGTGGTTTTACTGCTGAGCACCGCCTTCTTTGCCTCCAGCTACATCAATGGCGTGGAACTGCGCGAGGCACGCCGCCGCCAGCAAGCAGGCGAGACAGAGATCCTGCCGGTGCTGCTGGAACCAAGCGAGGCCTTTGCGCAGCAGAAATGGCTGAGTAAGCTGCAAACAGTGCCGATTCAGAACGGGCAACTACGCCCGCTAACGAGCTTCAACCCGAGTGTGAACGGTTGGAACCAAGTGCAGAAGGCGCTGCGGGAGATGATCGCGGATGTCGCTGCGGAAAGATATGCGGTGGTGTGATGTCCAAAAGGCTCACCTCTCCTCCACCCAGCCCGGCGCGGGATAGCTACCGAGGGTTTTGACCTGCGCGGCGTGCTGCTCCAGGGCGGTGACGGCCTGCTGGATGGCGGGATCGGAGTGGTGGCCGCTGATTTCGAGGAAGAAGCGGGCCTGGGTGCCGCAGGGCGTGGGGCGGTTCTCGATCTGGCGGACGTTGATGTTCCGCGTGGCGAAGATTTGCAGCACTTCCATCAAGGCACCGACGCGATCCTTGGAATGGATCATGAGCATGGTGTTGTCGTTGCCAGAGGGCGGGCCGGAGCGGCGGCCGAGGATGATGAAGCGGGTCTGCGTGGCGTACTCACGCGGCGAGGTGGCGATGACGCGCAGATCATGCAACTCGGCGCTCAAGGGCGTGCCCAGGGCGGCGATGGCGGGATTTTGCGCGGCGAGCGTGGCAGCAGCGCTGGAACTGGCGGACTCGATGAGCTGTGCGGCGGGAAAAGCCTGCGCGAGCCAGGGACGGCAGCGTGCGAGCATCTGCGCACGACCATGGATCTCGGTGATGGTACCGTTCGGACCCTGCGCCATAACGGCGGCATCGGCCTTCCACAAAATCTCGGCGTAGATCTGCAAGGTGCTGTCCGCGAGATGATCGAGCGTGTGATGCACCGCGCCTTCAGTGGAGTGCTCGATGGGCAGCACGCCGTAGTCGGCGGTTTGCGCGGCCACGCGGCCAAACACGCCCTCGGTGGTGACTTCGGCGAGGTATTCGACGCAGTGGCCGAACTTGTTCACCGCCGCCTGATGCGTCCATGAGCCGGTGGGGCCGAGGTAGGCGATCTTGAGGCTGTCTTCGAGCGCGAGGGCGGCACTCATGATCTCGCGATAGATGGCGCGGATGGCCCGCTCGGTGAGACGGCCGTTTTGCGCGCGATTGATCTCGGCCAGCTTACGCAGCAGCTTGTCCTCGCGGCCCGGCACATAGATGTCGAGGTCGTCCTTGCGCTTGATCTCGCCGACGGCATGCACCAGTTCGGCGCGTTCGTTCAGCAGGCGAAGAAGCTGTTGATCGATGCTGTCGATCTTTTGGCGGACTTCATCAAGGGACATGGCCGCAGAGGAGGGAAAAGGGGGTTAGGATTCCTCGGCCGCAGCCACCGGGGCCAGGGAAAGCTGATGTTCCTGCGGTTGATCGGTGGCGGTCGGACCTTCCTCTGCCGTGGGAAGTTTGACGCGGCGCAGTTCGGAGGCGTTGGGCATGTCGTCGAGGCTGCGCACGCCAAAGTGATCGAGGAAGGCCTCGGTGGTGCCGTAGAGCAGCGGGCGGCCGGGAAGATCGGCGCGGCCTTCGATTTTCATCAAGCCGCGGTCGATGAGCTGCTGCACCATCGCATCCACCGAAACGCCGCGCACGGCCTCAATGCCGGCTTTGGTGATCGGCTGGCGGTAGGCCACGATGGCGAGTGTTTCGAGCGCGGGCTGGCTGAGGCGCTGCACTTTCTTGCCGGGGTAAAGCGCACGGCACCACTCGGCATACTGGCCACGGGCGGCGATGCGCCAGCCGTTGGCACGCTCGACGAGGGTGAAGGAGTGTTTCTCGGCCTCGTAGCGGGCGATCAGCTCGTCCAGGATCGCGCGCACTTGCTCCTCTGTCGTGGCCGCCAGCGGGGCCACCCACTCAGGAATCACCACGTCCTCGCTCGCCGACTCCATGATGTCCTTGGCCGTGTCTTTCACGGCGGCGCACATCTGCGGCACGCCCAGGGGCTCCTGGGTGGCAAAAAGAAGGGCTTC
>CALDGV010000135.1 GCA_937941745.1 uncultured Prosthecobacter sp.
CGGCGGCCTTGAAGGCGTCCGCGATGGTTTTTTCCCCGAGATCGAGCCTCTCCTGCCCCGTGGAGACACCGAGCACGCCACCGCGTGGATGATAGCGCCCCGTCAGAAACTCCGCGCGTGTCGGCGAGCACACCGGGCAGACATAAAACCGGTCCAGCGACACGCCGCCCTTCGCGATGGAGTCAATGTTCGGCGTGGCAACCATCTGGTTGCCCGACTGGCTGTAATCTCCCCAGCCCGCGTCATCCGCGAGGAAGACGACGACGTTCGGCGGAGCGGCGAACGAGGAAAACAACGGCAGCAGGGCGAGGAGAAGGAGACGGATCATCGTGCGTGCTAACGATGCCCGCACCGCAATCCTTCCTGAATCAAGGGGCCACCATCTACCTGTGAAGATCGAAGTCCATGACCCACGCGGCAGATCAACTCCGGGCACTCATTTTCCACCGTCGCATCCGACATGGTCGAAATCGCGATGGTGGCAAATCCGAGCCCGAAGAAGCATGATGTCCACCTCACGGTGTTTCCAATGGTGTAGCGAACAAGCATACGATCCGTTCTTTGCACAATGGTTCACTGCTGGATCGCGACGAGGCGCTCCGCCATGCGTTTGGCGATGTCGGGGTGGGCTTCGATGATATTGGTGGTCTGGCGCGGGTCTTGGATGAGGTGGTAGAGCTGGGCTTTGGGGGCGCCGGGCTTCAGTTTGCCGTTGGCGAAGTCGCTGTTCGTCTCGCCGGTGAACTTCAGCGCACCGCCGCCGCCGAGGGCGTGGTCGCCGGGCTTGGTGCCGCCGAAGCCGCCACCTCCCGGGGCGCCGATGTAGAGCCAGGGGCCTTCGCGCAGGGCGAGATTGGCTTTTCGATTCGGCGCGAGCACGAGATGGTCGCGCACAGGTTTTTCAGGCTTGCCGAGCAGGGCGGAGAGCACATTCACGCTGTCCGGGCCGCGTGCATCAGAGCCAGTGAGCACAGCGAAAGTGCTGAGGAGGTCGATTTGGCAGATGAGTTGATCGCTCACGCTTCCCGCTTCGATCTTCCCCGGCCAGCGGGCGATGAACGGCACGCGGTGACCGCCTTCCCACGCGTCGAACTTGAACCCGAGCAGGTCGCCATTGAGCCGGTGGCCCGCTTTCCATGCCTGCTGGCCGCCTTGGTTCAACATGCCGCCGTTGTCGCTGGTGAGCAGGACGAGGGTGTTGTCGCTGAGCTTCAACTCATCGAGCGTGCGCATCACCTCGCCGACCATCCAATCGAACTCCTGGATGAAGTCGCCATACGGTCCGCACTCGCTGCTGTCTTTGAACCTCGCGCCCGGCGTGAAGGGATGATGGATGTGCGGCGTGGCGAAGTAGAGGAAGAATGGCCCGCCCGCATGATCGCGAATCCACGTCACCGCTTTCTCGGTGAGCGTAGTGCCGTGCTTTTCCTCGTCATAGAGCGCGTGCGCGGCCTTTGCGCCCGACATTGGCGGCGTGAGCATCTTTTCGGGAAACATCCGCGTCTGCTCCTTGCCGCCATACTTCAGCGGGTCGGCCGGATCGAGCCCGACGACGCGATGATCCTCCACCCACACGAAGGGCGGATGGCTGTTCACGACGGGAATGCCAAAGTAGTGATCGAACCCGCACTCAAGCGGCCCGGGCTTCAAATCGGCGTTCCAGTCCGGCTTCGGCTTCTCGCCAAAACCGAGGTGCCACTTGCCAAAGCAAGCCGTCGCGTAACCGCGAGTCTTCAACATGCCTGGCAGCGTGGGCTTTGACACATCGACCACGAGCGGGCTCGGATTCATCACCGGCCCCCACAGGTTTTTGCGAAACGGATACTCGCCCGTGAGCAGCGCATACCGCGACGGGGTGCACACCGACGAGGCCGAATGCGCATCCGTGAACCGCCGCCCCTGCGCCGCGAGCTTGTCGATGTTCGGCGTCTTCACATTCGTCGCACCATAGCAGCCGACATCGCCATAGCCGAGGTCATCAGCGAGGATGAGGACGATGTTCGGTGTCTCCGCCGCGAAGAGCGCAGGGCCGAGGGCGAGGAAAAAAAGCAGGAAGCGCTTCATGCGGCATGAAACGAGGATGAAGCGCCAAACTTCAGCCCGCGATGCTCATCCGACAGCCTGAAATCCACATGCCGCGTCACGGAGCCGCCTTCCCGGCAAACTCCTCGCGGGTCACTTTGCCATCACCGTTCTTGTCGAAGTTTTTGAAGCGATTCTCGGCGTTGTCCTTCTTTGCGAGGCCGTTGCGGTATTCTTCGAGGGTGAGATGGCCGTCCTGGTTTTTGTCCCAGTTTTTGAAGGCGCGCAGGCGTGTCTCGGGTGTGATCTCGGCAGCCTTGGAAGGCTTCGCAGCCGGTTTGGAGCTGCTATTGGCCTGCAACGTGGGATCAGCGGTTTTCGGCAGCGTGGCGAACCAGGCGTTGATGGCGGTGGTCATGCGCTTCACGCGTTCCGGCTCGGCTGCGGCGAGGTTGTTGGTTTGGAAGCGATCTGCGATGACATCGTAGATCTCCGCGCGCTGCTTGGTCTCGTCGAGGATGAGCACATGCGATCCCTCACGCATGGCAAAGGCGGGCCAGTCATCGCCGCCGTGGCCGCCCTGCCACCACCAGAAGACGGGCTTGGTACGGGCTTGCTTTTCGCCTTTGAAGGCGGCGAGCATGCTCTCGCCATCGGACGCGTAACCATCGGGAGCCTTCGCGCCGGTGGCGGCGAGCACGGTGGGGAAGACATCCACACCGGCGAGCGCGGTTTCCTTGTCCACACGGCCTGCGGGCACCACGCCGGGCCAGCGGGCGATGAATGGCACGTTCACGCCGCCCATGAGCAGGCTGCGTTTGCGACCGCGCAGCCCGCCGGTGTTGCCCTGGCTGTGATAAAACTTCTGTCCCGGCTGCGCGTGGCTGTTTTCCGGCCCGTTGTCGCTGGAGAACATGACGAGCGTGTTTTTCGCGATGCCCAGCTCATCCAGCAGATTGAGCACACGGCCCACTTGACGATCCGCGCGTGAAACGGCCGCATAATAAGTCCGCTGCGGCTCCGGCACGTCGGGATAGGGCTTTTTGTCCTCCTCCGTGGCGGAAACGAGGTGATGCGTCTCATGCAGCCAGAGATTGAGGTAAAACGGCGTGTCCTTCGCCTCGCGGATGAAGCGCAACGCGTGATCCGTGGCCGCCACGCTGATCCACGATGCCGCGTGCGTGTCATGCGCGGAGGCGTCGCCATTTGCGAACTCATACTTCAGTCCATCAAAGACATGCGCACCCGGCCCGGTCCACACCGCCGCGTCATCGTAGCCGTAGGCGGCGGGCAGCGGCGCGCCTTCGATGTTGCCGCCGGAGAGATGCCATTTGCCGAAGTGAGCGGTCTTGTAACCTGTTTCCTTCATCACACGCGGCAGCAGCGGCGCCTTCGGATCGAGCCAGTCGGGCATCTGTCGCGCCACGTTTTGCTCGTGGTTGGCAAAGTGCTGATGCACGCCCCAGCGCGAGGGAAACTGCCCCGTCACGATGCCCGTGCGGCTCGGCGAGCACACCGGATTCACCACCGTGAAGCTCCAGAAGTCTGTGCCCTCCTTCGCCA
>CALDGV010000136.1 GCA_937941745.1 uncultured Prosthecobacter sp.
CATGTCGGACAGTGGGATGGAGCGCATGGTCTATGACTCGGCTTATGTGCAGCTTTCTACGGATGGGGGAGTCACCTGGGTTCGCACCGCCACCAACGTGCCCTATGGTGGCTTTGGGCTGCCAGCGATCATTTCCCCGGACGGCACTCGTCACTTCGTTTTTTGCAGTTCCTCCGTCGAGGCGCAGAGCGGTGTGTATGTCTCCTACCCGCCGATCACGTTCCACCCGGCAGCTCACAACACGGTGAACGCAGCTTTTGACTTCCTTGTGGAGGACAGCGGCAGCGCAAACCGGAGGGATCTTTCGTCCAACACCATCACCTTTGTCATGCAGGCGGTGAATGACGCGCCGGTGGTCGCCACGCCGATCCCGGATCAAACCGCCACTGAGGGCACGGCCTTCACCTATGCATTCCCGCAGACCACCTTCACTGACCCGGATGGCGCGGCCCCGACCTACACCGCCCAGCTCTTGGGTGGCGCAGCGCTGCCTGCCTGGCTGAAGTTCACGGCCTCCTCGCGCACCTTCAGCGGCACGCCTGCAGCGGCCCATGTGGGCCGGCTGACCATCCAGGTCCGGGCGCAGGATGCCGCCACACCGCCGTTGAGCGTCACGGATGAGTTTCATCTCACCATCACCAGCACGGACCAGCCCCCGCAGGGCACGACAAAAACGGTGCTGGTGGCGGCCAATCAGGCCACCGTGCTGAAACCGGAGGACTTTGGCTTCAGCGACCCGCTGGACGCTCCGTTTTCCCACGCTTTCAACCGGGTGAAGATCACCGCGCCGCTGCCTGCGGCAGGTGTGCTGAATCTGGATGGCGAACCGGTCGCCGCCGGAGACTCGGTGCCCATGCGCCGAGACATCGCCGGGGTGAACTGGGAGGAAAAAAACATGGTCTATGCCTACGCGGGCATCGTCAGCTCACAGAATGGCATGCGAGTGGTCTCTGTGAATTCAAACTACGACCCGCAGCTGAGCACGGACGGCGGGGAAAGCTGGACCTACCCGAACTACAACGAAACGATCAACTGGAGGGATCTGGCAGGTTCAGGTGATCTGACGCATCTCGTGGCTGCGGTGATTAACGGACGGCTGCGTGTTTCGAATGATTTCGGTGCGACTTGGAATGAGCGTGGCATCACCGAATTTTGGAAAACCGTCGCCTGTAGCGCGAATGGCAGCCTCATGGTGGCAGCGTATGAATCCTACAATGGCACCACCTACGTCCAGACCTCGGGCATTCAGACCTCCACCGACTTCGGCGTCACCTGGGTGGCACGCAGTGGATTTGACCCGCTGGTTTTCACGGGCATGGACTGCTCGGCAGATGGTTCCCGGATTTACGCCTCTTCCAGCGGCCGCCAGCTGCCTGACCTGGACTACGTGGACGGGCAAATCATCACCTCGACCGATGGTGGTGCCTCCTGGCAAGTGGTGGGTGATGCGCGCAAGTGGGTGGACATCGCCTGCTCGGACGATGGTCTGGTCATCATCGCCGCCGAGCAAAATGGCCAGCTCCATGTCTCGACAGACGCAGGTGCGAGCTGGACAGCCCGGCACATCGATCGCGCCTGGACCCGCGTCGCCTGCTCTGCGGATGGCCGGCGCATGTTTGCCGGTGACTTTGCCAACGGGCAGATTCACCGCTCGGATGATTATGGAGTGACTTGGAGCCCTGAAGGCCCGCAGAAAAACTGGCAGTATCTGGCCTGCTCTGCGGACGGCAGCCGGCTCTACGCGCAAAACTACGGCTACCTGCAAATCTCCCAGGGAGCAGCTGCGCCAGAGCTGACCTTCACGCCAGTCACGGGAGCCACCGGGAACAACTACGCCAAGATCAACTTCCAGGTCGAAGACACCGGCCGGACAGGGCAAAATCTGGATCTGTCGGCGAACGTGCTGACGGTGAACATCGCTCCGATCAACAACCCGCCGACCCTGGTCAACAACCAGCGGGATGTGCTTGTCTATGAAGACTCCCCGCTGCTGCTTCAGCTCGCGGCGAACCAGTTTGCGGAGCCCAACAGCGGCCAGACGCTGACGCTCGGCGCCCGCCAGTTCAATGGCAATCCTCTGCCCGCCTGGCTGACCTTCAATGCCGCCACGCGCACCTTCACCGGCAGCCCGCGGGATGCGGAGGTGGGCACGGTGAACGTGATCGTGACCGCCACGGACAACGGCGTGCCTGCCATGAGTGTGACGGATGAATTCCGCATCGACGTTCTGAACGTCGATTACCCACCCCAGGGTCAGGACAAGACGCTCACCTTCACGGAAGGCCCGTCACTTTCCCTTGATGGCATCGAGATCACCGAGGCAGATTTCGGCTTCAGTGATGTGGCAGATGCCACACCACACAGCTTCACCCGGGTGAAGATCACGGAGCTGCCCGCCCGTGGCTACCTGAGTGATTATTGGACCGGCACTGTGAATGTCGGCGACTACATCACCATTCCAGGCCTCTTCCGGTTGATCTTTTATCCTATGGACGGCACCAGCGGCGTGCCGTACGGCCGCATCGGCTTCCAGGTGGAGGACAGCGGCATGGGTGCAAATCTCGATCCATCCCCCAACTATCTGACCTTCGAGATCACGCCCACCATGGCTGAGATTGATGTACGGCAGGGTGGCAATGTGCTTGAGGATGGTGTCTCCACGGTGGACTTCGGCACCCGCACGCTTGGCAGCGGCACCGGCATCGCGAAGGAATTCACCATCTCCAATCCCGCTCCCGGTGGTCTGGACATCAGCTCCGTCGCCATCGACGGGCCTCATGCAGATGACTTCATCATTCAGTTCCAGCCGATGACACCGGTGCCTGGCATGGGGGGTGGCCAGAGCCTCCTGCAGATTGTCTTCAATCCCACCATGCCCGGCGCACGTCAGGCCACCCTGCACATCCGTACGGATGATGCGAATGAGCCTGATTTCGACGTCGCCCTTACCGGAACTGCTGTCGGTCAGGCGATGCTGATGGTCACGGATGAGCAGGGGCAGACTTTGAATCTCGGCAATGGCCTGAATTTCGGCAATGTGGCGGAGGGCCAGCCCTTCAGCCGGGATGTGATCATCAGCAACAACGGCACCGCGCCGCTGGAGGTCTCCGGTGTCTTTGCCTTTTCTCCGGACTTCCAGGTTCGCGGCGTGTCCTTTCCCGTGACGCTGGCTCCTGGAGCACGGCTGCCTGTGCCGCTGTTCATCAACAGCAGCACCCAGGGCGCCCCATTCGCTGAGATCCATGTCAACACCAGTGCCGGAAACGTGCAGTTCAACGCCTCTGGCACGGTGGTGGCGGACGACCCGCCCTACATCAGCGTGAGCCTGCCGAACGGCAACTTCCTGACCAACAACGGCTCTCCCGTGGATTTTGGCTTCGCCTCCGTGGGCGTGCAGCAGACCCTGGGCGGCTTCATTTCCAATGTGGGTGCGCAGGTGCTGAAGGGCTTCGCCGTCAGCATCAGCGGCCCTCATGCCAAGGACTTCCTGGTGGAGCTCGACACATCTGGCGAGCTCTCCGGCAGCATGAGCGTGCCGTTCACCGTGCATTTCATCCCCAGCGCCACGGGTCAGCGCAATGCCGTGGTCAACATCACCAGCAATGCCGCGTCTCCGAAGACCTTCATCATCCCCGTCACTGGATATGCCACAGCCCCGGAGATCGTGGTGGAACAGCCGGCCAACACCGTGCTGGCCGATGGCAAAGGCACGGTGGACTTCGGCACCGCCGCCACAGGTACCTTTACGGAGCGCACCTTCACCATCAAGAACACTGGCGATTCAGAACTCACGCTGCTGCCGCCACAAATCCTCATTGATGGCGCTCATGCGGCGGATTTCAGCCTCGTGCAGCCTCCTGCGGACAGTGTTTTCCCCGGCAGCAGCACCACCTTCATCGTCCGCTATTCACCGACCACCTCAGGCAGCCGCTCCGCCGATCTGCATGTGCTCAGCACGGATGGTGATGAGAGCAGCTACGACATCCGCCTCACCGGCAAGGCCACGGGACCGGAGATCAGCGTCGAGGCAGGGCCAAAGCTCGCCGTCATCGACAACGTGACACTCACCGACCTCGGTCCCGTGCTCACCGGCCGCACCACCACACGCACCTTCACGGTGAAAAATATCGGCACCGCGCCGCTGCAGATCACTGGCGCCAGCATTCTCAGCCCCGAGCCGGCCTATTCGCTGCCTGCCGCTGCGCCATCCACCCTGGCGGCGAATGCCACGCGCACGTTCACGGTCACCTTCGCGCCCACCGACGTGCAGACCTACACGGAGACGCTGGTCATCTTCTCGGACGACGCGGATGAGGGCTTCTTTGAGGTGCTGCTCACCGGTGCAGGCGTGGCCACGCTCAGCCCGGTCTTCACCAGCCCTCCGCAGCCGCGCATCGTGGCGCTCGGGCAGACGGCCAGCTTTACCAGCTCCTACACCCCGGCCACCGGCGTCAGCACCCAGTGGAGCAGAGGCACCGGCACCAGCTTCTCCACCATCAGCGGCGCCACCACCGCCACGCTGAACCTCCCTGCCGTGAAGCTCAGTGATGCCGCCAGCCTCTACCGCCTGCGGGTCACGAACAACGCCAGCAAGGCCTTCACGGACAGCCAGCCTGTGTCCCTGACCGTGGTGGACACCGCCGGAGGCCGTGCCAACAAGGCCGAGGGCAGCAGCGTCGCCTTCACTGTGAATGCCGCCACGGTCGGCAACCTCAGCTACTACTGGCGCAAGAACGGTGCGAACCTGCCTGCGGACTCCCGCATCACCGGCGGCAACACCCGCACCCTCAGCATTGCCGACCTGGAGGCTGGAGACGCCGCCACCTACACCTGCGATGTTTCCGGCGCCGGCGGCACGCTGACCAGCGGCGCCTACGTGCTCACCACCTTCACCGCTGCGCCTGAGATTGATGGTGACCCTGTTGTGCTGCCTCCGGGCATCATCAGCGGTGCCTACAGCCAGTTCATCCCGCTCACCCCCGCCAGCGGAACGCCCACCACCTGGACCGCCACCGGCCTGCCCAAAGGTCTTGCCTTCGATGCCAGCACCGGACGTGTCTTCGGCAGGCCCACGGCAGCCAGCGGTGCAGCGCCGTTCAGCTTCACCGTGAAGGCAGAAAACAGCCTCGGGCAGTCCACCCGCACCTGCACGCTCGTCGTCAATCCCTTCCCCACCAGTCTCGTGGGCAGCTACCTCGCCATCCTTGGCCGTGGACCTGCCACCGGCGACCTTGGCGGTAGGGTGGACCTCGCCATCAGCAGCGCCGGAGTCGTCAGCGGCAGCCTCACGCTCGGCGCGGCAAAGGCCGTGCCGCTGCCTCCTGCCAACATTGATCCCCGCGTCGGCAGCACCGAGGCCGCCTACCTCGCCACCGTGCAGCGGAAAGGCCTGCCCAGCGTGAGCCTGGACCTTGGTTTTGACACCGCCACCAGCCGCATCTTCCGCGGTGCCATCAGCACGCCGGGCAGCGCCGTCAGCCCTGCCGTCGGCTGGAAGAACGTCTGGAGCGCCGCCAACCAGTCCACCATCCAGGACGGTCTCTACAACATGGCCCTGCAGGTCTCCGAACTCATCCCCGGAGATCCCGTGCTGCCCCAGGGCTACGGCTTCGCCAGCTTCAGCATCGGCACGAAGGGCGAGCCTGTGAAAATCACCGGCAAGACCCCGGATGGCGACAGCTTCACCTCCAGCGCCTTCCTCGGGCCGGATGGCGAGCTTGCCGTCTTTGCCTACCTGCCCTCCGGCGGCAGCCTCGTCGGTCTCACCCGGGTGCTTCCGGGCACCGCGCCAGACTATTTGGACAATGGCCTCGGCCTCGGCAGCCTCACCTGGAACCGTCCTGCCAGCACGAGTCCGAAGGCGGTGCTCTACAAAGCGGGCTTCAGCCCGGTGGACATTGACATCACCGGCGGCCGCTACGTCGCCCCGGCCAGTGTCATCATGCATCGTTTCGCCGGACCCCAGGCCGCCTACCTCAGCTTCACCGAGGCCGGGCTGATCGCGCCCTGCACCGCCGACCGCTGGCTGCCGCTGGCCGCCGGAGCCAGCCTCACGATCCCCAGCCAGGGCTTCTTTGGAGCCTCCGCCAAGCTCAGCCGCGCCACCGGAGCCATCTCCGGCGACTTCACCATCACGGATCAGAACCCCATCGCACCCAGCGCCCCGCGCATCATCCGCAGCGAGAGCTACCAGGGCCTCATCATCCCCAGCGCTGCGGGTCATGTCGGTCGCGGCTACTTTCTCCTCCCGCAGCTCCCTGCCCCGGTGTTCCCCCAGCCTGCCGTGCAGCCTGAGCTTTCCGGCGCGGTGCGCATTGAATGAGGCCAAAAAAACATGCCCGGGGCTGAGCAAGTCAGCACCCGGGCACGGAAGGGAAGGCAGGCTGGAAGCCTCTGGGTCAGCGAGTGGGCTGCTCCAGGCTGACACCGCCGGAGAGGATGGCCGTATCCGCAGGCTTCTGGGCACCTGCAGGAATCTGCGGCAGCAGGAAGTAGCCCACGGCCTTGATCTGGCCGCTGACACCGCGCACCACCTGGCCCAGGAAGGGCACCTTGGCGCGGGTGAAGTTGCTGCCGTTCTCCACGAGCGTGAAGCTGCCGCTCACCGCACCGGTGCTGGCATTCAGCGTCAGGGCGACCTTGCCGGGGTTGTTCACTGCGGCGGGCAGCACGATCTTGTTGTCGTCGGTGTAGGTGAAGGTCAGGTCCGGGTCGGTGGTGGAGCCAGCCAGACCGCCATCGGTGAAGCGCAGCTGCACATCACCTGCATCGGGAAGACCGAGGATGATGTTCCCCGGGCCGGCCGGAGCCAGGTAGCCGCCTTCGGCCGTGAGGTTGACCGGCCCAAAGCTGGCCGCGTAGGTGCGCGTGACGGTGGCAGGCTTGAACCAGGTCAGCGATCCGCTGATCGAATTGCCGGCGAACTCCGCCATCGCATCCGGCGTGATCTTCAAGGCGCCGAACGCCGTGCCCAGGGCCTTGTAGAGCGGCGCGAACATCCAGAAGTCCGCATCACTGCTCAGGAAGCTGGCGCTGGTGATGCTTTCCCCGTCCGCCGTCCTGCCGACGAGGGTCAGCGTGCCGCCGAGCCCGACGGTGAACGTGGCATAGCCGCTGCCCTGTGGGATGGAGATCACACCGTCATCCCCGGCATCGCTGAGGTTGAGGCCCAGGCTGTAGTAGCCTGCCAGCTCTTCGGCAGGATTCGTCAGGGCGTTCCAGGCGGAGCGCCAGCCGTTGACCGTGGCCGTGCCCACCATGCCGCTCACGGCACCGGTCAGGCTGTCAATGTTGAGGCTCACGGGAGCCCCGGCCATCGTGGTGCTCAGGTGGGGAGGCTGGGTGGACAGCCGGCCTGTGGCCGCCGTGGTCACGCCGACTCCCTGGGCGATCTTGGTGCCCGGCAGCGCACCGGTGATCCGGAGCGTGTAGGTGCCTGTGGAGGTCACGGTGAGGCTGAACTGCCCGCCGAGGTTCCGGTTCGTTTCCCCATTGCGCGTGATGTAGCCGCCAAAGGTGCCGACAAGGTTCTTCGGCAGCGCCTTCACCGTCAGCTTTGTGGTCACCACCGGGCTGCTGCCCGCGCTGTTCGTGGCCCGGATCTGCACATTGAAAACGCCGGACACATCCGGGATGCCTGAGATGACTCCTCCAGGGGTGGCCTTCAGCCCTTTCGGCAGGCCGGTGATGGTGAAGGTCTTGGGATAGTTCAGCGCCGTGATCGTCTGGTTGAACGAAGCACCCACGCTGATCACCGGGAAGGTCACGGGATTCACCACGGGCTTCACAAAGGTGGCGGACACCGGCAGCAGCAGGCTCTTGGTCACCGAGAAGCCGGAGCCATCCGTCACCCGCACCGTCAGGGCGGCATCACCGGCGGCGGTCGGAATGCCGGTGAAGGTTCCCCCGGTGGTCAGGCTGATGCCTGCGGGCGGTGCGCCGGCCTGGATGGTCCAGGTGTAGGGTTCCACGCCTCCGGTCGCTGCCAGCGGAGCTGAATACGCCGTGCCTCTGACGCCGGTGGGCAGGGTCGTCGTCGCAATGTCGAGGTCGCTGATGGTCAGTTCAAAGACACGGGTGTCCGTCTTGCTGTCTGCGTCCATGACCTGCACCGTGGCGGTGGCGGTGCCAATGCTCGTGCTGGTGCCGGAAAGGACGCCGCCCGTGCTCAGGGTGAGGCCGTCGGAGAAATCACCGTCCAGGACGGTCCAGGTGTAGGGTGCCCGGCCGCCCACGGCGGTCAGCGTGGTGGTGTAAGGCACGTTGGTCCGCGCGGTCGGCAGCGGTGAGGAGGTCAGGATGCCCGGATCGGTGGGGGCTTGAGCCGTCACCGTGGCCGTGTCGGAGTTGGCGCCCGTGGTGTTGGCCACGTTGGTCACCTTCACCCAGTAGTTCGTCGTCGCCAGCAGCGTCGGTGTGGTGAAGGAGGAGGAATTCGTGCCCACCGGCGTGCTCGTGTCGCCGCTGCTGCCCTGATACCATTGGTAGGTCAGCGGGGCATCGCCTGTGGCCGTGACGCTGAGG